>NZ_JAIWNX010000220.1 GCF_020217185.1 Asticcacaulis sp. | reverse complement strand
GCGTATCGGCCAGCACGATGGCGCGATAGATGGTGTTTTCCAACTGACGCACATTGCCGGGCCAGTCGTAAGCGCACAGGAGTTGCAGGGCGTCCGAGGCCACCCCCGCCACGCGCTTGCCCTCTTCGACATTGAAGCGGCGGATGAAGTGTTCGATCAGGGCCGGAATATCCTCACGGCGCTCACGCAAGGACGGCGCTTCAATCGGGAAGACATTGAGGCGATAGAAAAGGTCTTCGCGGAAATGCCCGGCCTTGACCTGATCCTGAAGATTGCGATTGGTCGCCGAAATGATACGGACATCGACCTTGACCGGGCGTTTGGCGCCGATGGGGTCGATTTCGCCTTCCTGTAGGGCGCGCAGCAGCTTGACCTGCATGTCGAGCGGCAGTTCACCCACCTCATCGAGGAACAACGTACCGCCGCTGGCTTCCTGAAACTTGCCGAGGTGCTTGTCCGACGCGCCGGTGAAGGAACCTTTTTCGTGACCGAACAGGATGGATTCAACCAGATTGGCCGGTAAGGCGCCGCAGTTGACGGCGACGAAGGGCTTGCCGGCGCGATCCGATGAGCCCTGAATGGCGCGGGCGATCAGTTCCTTACCGACACCGCTTTCGCCCAGGATCAACACAGGGATGCCCGACCGCGCGGCGCGTTCGCCCAGACGGCGCACCATCTGCATGGCCGCAGACGTGCCGACCAGATCGTCGAACGAGGTGCGATTGGTGACCTGTTTTTTCAGGCGCGTCACTTCGGCGGCCATATCGCCCATCTGCAAGGCGTTGCGCACGCTGACCAGAATACGCTCTGGCGAAGCGGGCTTGATAAAGAAGTCCTGCGCCCCGGCCTGCATGGCCTTGACGACGGTGTCGATGCCGCCCGAAGCGGTGAGCACCACCACCGGCGTGCGAATGCCCGCCGCACGGATGTCCTTGAGCGTGTCGATACCCGACTGCCCCGGCATGACCAGATCGAGAATGACCGCGTCGATGCCGGAGGTGGTGGTCAGGCGATCATAGGCCTGCGGTCCGTTCTCGGCGTGGACGACAGCAAAGCCCTCGCGTTCCAAAACGGCTTGAATCAGCCGCCGCTGGGTCGGATCATCGTCGCAAATCAGAATCGTCTTAGCCATTGCCCGCACCATCTCGTGTTGAGTGTAGGACGCCGCCGAAGACTATGCCGCCGGTTGCGCCTGAGCGTCCGCATGGAGGTGCGGACGATCTGTTTTGAGACACAAATAGAGCAACACCCTGAAAATCCGGTTGAAGGACAGGGTTAATGTCCCGTTGAGGGACGATCAGACCTTATGTAATCCAGCCGCCGACCGTCTCGCCCTTACAGACCTCTTTCTGGCAGCGGATGATCAGCGAACCGCCGACCCACCCCGCCGACCAGTTGACGAAATAGGCCGAACCGTCGGGTGCCGCGAACAGGTTGATAATCTGCGGTGGATAGAAAGGCGCCTTACCGCGCCCCAGACGCTCCAGATCGGTAGGCGAATAGACGATCAGACGGAAGGGCGCACCGGCTATACCGGCAAAGATGTCTTTTTCGGCGACGACAAACAGGGTCTGCCTGAACCCCTTAGGCGCGGCACCTCCCGCAATAGCCGCCAGTATATCATCCGCAGGCTGCTCAGGCCGCGGACGAATGACAATTGCTCTCGCCTCGTGTCCGGCCAGCGCCTCCAGAACGAGGCGCGCCACCTGTGACAGGCGCGGATCGGTTGCGGCGCTGTAGGCGCTCAGCGGCAAGGGATCAACGCCGTCGATCAGGCCGTCGCCATCGCTGTCACCCTGGGCAGGGTCGAGGCCGAGGCGACGCTCTTCCACATCGGTCAGACCATCCCCGTCTGCATCGGCGCGCAGGCTCTCCAACGGGATGTCGAGATAAAGCCCCTTTGCCTCGCGCTTATAATCCAGTGAAACCGGCGGAAAGGTGATCGTGTCGAGATCGATTTCCCTGACCTGAACCTCCAACCGCAGTCGGTCGCCGTCGATCAGCGGCAGGTTCGACCCCGGCGTAACCACATAGGGAAAATGCGTCTGAAGCCCCAGATAGAGCGGCGTCTGCCACCTGCCGTCGCGCTTCAGCGCTACCCACAGGCCATAGGCGGGAATTTCCCCCGCCAGATCGTATTCGGCGGATTCATAGACGACGGTGGCCTCCTTGCCCGATGCCTCATAACGCACCACGCTGCCGATCCATTTGGACAGATTGCGCGGCGGCTTAGGCCCTTCCTTGTCTTCCGGCCATGCCGACATACCCTCAGGCAGGGGCTTTTCGGCCCATTGTGCCGGTGCGCCTGCCACCTTTACGTGCCCCGGACCGTTGCTGGCCCGCAGCAACGCTTCGTCGCGGGCTTTAGCCTCTTCGGCGAAGGCCTTCCATGTCCGGGCCATATCCGGTGCAATAGCGATAAGATCGCTCAGGGGCTCCAGAAAGGAGACGGCCTCAGGGTCGATATAGGGGGCCTGCGGGCGACGCAGCCAGACGGCCATGTCGACATAGCCCGCCTTATCGAGGCGTCGCGCCACGACTTCGCGTACCGCCGGGGCCGCACGGGCCAAAGCGAACAACGCACCATTCCCTTCCAGACTGCCACCTCGGAAAACCCCATTGCCGCACGCATCCTTGTGAGGTTCCACCGCAGTCTGATCACCGACCAAATAGAGTTCGAACAAGGCTTTATCGGTCACTTCGGGGGTAATGGCGTCACGCAGAGGATTGAATCCGGGCGTCACAGATACGCCTTGCCACAGGGTTCGCGCCTCTTCTGCCTGCCCTTCGAGCCACAGGGCGGCACCGAGAGCGACCGCGTTACTTTCGAGCGCATCGACGCTGCGGCAGGCCGCCTCTTTCGACCAGTCAGCCGACGCCTTGAACAGATCAGATTTCATCGCCTCCGGCAGGGCGCGATATCGCCGCACGGCCTCGGCATCGAACCCCCTTTCAACCAGATGACCCACCTGCATCCCTTCCAGCACTTTTCGCCAGCGCAGGCCATCCGGTGTCGGCTTCAAGCGGGCCAGCGTCGTATCGATCAGCGCTGGCAGGGCTCCGCTTCGCATATCCGGCAGACCGGCGTCCCGATGCATAGCCGGCAAGGTGGCAACTCCCACCGGATCGTCCGGCAACCGGCTCAGGAACGCCGCCAGCCATATCTCCTTTTCCGTGTAGAGATAGAGGTCACGAAACGCATCGAGTGCCTTAGGCGTATCCCAGCCGAGGCGGACCAGCGCCGGTGTTTCGTCCTGAGCAATCCTTTTGAGTACCTCGGTCAAAAGCTGACCGCTGGTGTCCGCAACTATCTGTTGCCGCGCCTCGTCATACAGCGGGGCTCCCGGCTCAAAGGCGCATTCGTGGCGGCAATAGGCCACCACCGCCTTCAGCAGCCGCCCGCTGCGCTCTCTGACCAGAAGGCGCGCTGCCTCATCGTACAAAGGCTGGCCCGCCCGGAACGCGCACTGCCTGTCGCAGGTCTCGAAATAATTGACCAGACCGACGATCAGGCTTGCATAGGCGTTGGCGTCTTCCTGCGCGAACCCGAAGTAATGCCCAAAGGCCTGCACGGCTGCATCGACCGGCACCTCTTTATCGTCTTTTTCGCCGGAAACATAGAGTTGGTACTCCAGTTCGTCCGGCTCGGCCTCACCATGTTGACTCATCGAATGGTCGCGGAACGCTTTCCAGTCCGCCGCCGTGAGACTTCCGGCCCGAACCTCCGACGCGCCCAACAGGACGCACACGGTACCTACCACGAGACCAATGGCTCTGAATTTCATCCCCGCCTCCCCTTATTGCCGCACAGCTTAAACCCTGTGGTTTCGGCTGTAAATCCGGAGCCGGCACCTTGAAAGCCCTCGCTTTTCTCCGGCGTTTTAGCTAAGGCCATGATATGACACAGATCGACTCCGCGGCCCTAGCCACCGACGCCCTTCCCGTCTGGGATCTGACCGATCTTTACAGCGGTGTGGACGATCCGAAGATCGCTGCCGACTTTGCCGAAGCGGCGGCGACCCTGAAAGAGCTTCAGAAGCTACAGGGCAATTTCGTCGCAGCGCGCGGTAATGCCGAGCGGCTGGGCCTGCTGATCGATCAGGCGGCCACGCTTTATGAGCGCGCCTCGGACCGCATGGCAGGGGCCATGGCCTATACGACGCTCGCCTCGACCATCGCCCGCGAAGATACACAGATCGCCAAGCTCGATGCCGACCTGCGTAACAAGGCAGCGCTGATCTCGACCGACAGCCTGTTCCTGTCGCTGGAACTGAACCAGTTGGAAGACTGGGAGATCGAACAGGCGCTGCGTGTCACCGAAAAGGCCCAGAAATGGCGACCGTGGCTGCGGCGTATCCGCGCCAACCGCCCGCACGAATTATCAGCCGATCTGGAAAAGCTGCTGCTGGAAAAAATGCCCGGTGCCGCCTCGTGGGTGCGCCTGTTCGATGAGACCCTGACCCGTTTGCGCGTCAGAATCGGGCCGAAGTCGAAGCCCGAAATCCTGACGCTCAACGACGCCCTGACGCGCCTGTCCTCGCCTGACGAAGCCGTGCGCAAGGCCGCTGCCGAAGGCCTGTCTGTGGCCTTGAAGGACAATGCGCCGGTGCTGGCTCTGGCGCTCAATACGCTGGCCTTTGAAAAGCAGGTCGAAGACCGCTGGCGTAAGTTCGCCACGCCCGCCGCCTCGCGCCATCTGGCCAATGAGGTCGATGGCGATGCTGTCGATGCCATGGCCGAGGCCGTGAGCGAATCCTACGCCGCCCTGTCGCACCGCTACTATGCGCTGAAGGCGAAGGTCATGGGCAAGACGGTATTGAATTTCTGGGACCGCAATGCCCCCCTGACCAACGCCGCTCCGAAACTGTATAGCTGGGACGAAGCCAAGCGCATTGTGCTCGATTCCTTCGCCCGTCTGGGGCCAGACTTTGCCGAGCGCGCTGCCGTCTTTTTTGAAAAGCCGTGGATCGACGCCCAGCCGCGCGAAGGCAAGACGTCGGGGGCCTATGCCCACCCCGTGTCGTCCAGCCACCACCCCTATGTCATGCTCAACTTCACGGGTGAGCGGCGCGAAATGCTGACCCTGGCCCACGAACTGGGCCATGCGGTGCATCAGACTCTGGCCGCGCCTCTGGGGTCGATCCTCGCCGACACGCCGCTGACTTTGGCGGAAACCGCGTCGATCTTTGCCGAAGGACTGGTGTTCGAATATCTGGTGGCTGATGCCTCGCCCGAAGACAGGAAGGCGCTGCTGGCCGGCAAGATCGAGGATGGCCTCAATAGCGTGGTGCGTCAGATCGCCTTCCATCGCTTTGAAGAACGCTTCCATGCCGAACGTCTTGAGGGCGAGGTGCCGGTCGATCGGCTGAACGCCCTGTGGCTTGAGGTGATGGGCGAGTCACTGGGGCCCGCGATCAAGCTGAATGACGGCTATGAATACTGGTGGGCCTATATCAGCCACTTCGTCCACGCACCCTTCTACGTCTATGCCTATGCGTTCGGTGACCTGCTGGTGTCGGCCCTGATGGAAAAGCGACGCGAAAACCCCGAAGCCTTCACCCCGCTCTACGCGCAGCTTCTGTCGGCGGGCGGGACGAAGACCTATGTCGAGGCGCTGGCCCCGTTTGGGCTCAATCCGCGCGAAAAGGCCTTCTGGGAGATGGGTTGCCAGCGGCTGAAAGGCCTGATCGATCAGTTCGAAGCGCTGGTTTAGGTTCAATCTTTCTTTTCATTAGAGGAGACAAGACAAACGCTTCACCCGAACGTATGTCTTGACGGTACAGCGCACACCTGATGTGCGTCCTCATAAAGGACTTGTCCTACGTCACGTGTCGTCAAGACCTCTATATGGACCCCGCAGGCCTCCAGAGCTGTTTTAAGGTCATACATGCGGCGAATATGCTCCACCGCCTCGGGTTTAAACCACGACAAACCGGGATTGCCGGGATGCCATCTATCACCGTGATAAAGTCGATCTGGTTTTTTTAAATGACGACAGAACCAATCATAGGTTTCGTTCAGTAGGGCGAGCGCCCAGCCCTCTGCATAATGACTATCCTGCGCGTCATCGCAGGCTTGAAATATACCCAAGGCATGTCTTTGCCCTTCGATGGTCTTGAAACAAACGAAGCGGATATAGACCGGGCGATCATCACTTAAGCGCATTGAATTAATCTGTGAGAACCCAATCGCCAAGTAAAGAGCCTTTACCGTCCGATATAGCGCTCCGGGCGGTGCCAGCTCATCATGACCAGACTCATGGCCGCCGCCGACACAACCGAGTACAATAGCCGCTCCCCCGGTATGACGAACATCGACGCCGCCATAATAATCAGGTCGATGATCAGTTGCGTCTGACCGGCATTGATGCCGCGTTTTTTCTGAAGATAGAGGGATAAGACGCCCGTACCTCCGGCCCCGGCTCCGTGCCTTGCCAGCGACAATATCCCCATGCCGATGATCGTCCCGCCGAAGACGGCGGCAAACAAGGGCTGCACATAGTCGATATGCACGGCCATCGGCATCAGCACGGCCAGCCCCATGATCGCCATGGAAACGATGATGGTCTTGATCATGAAGACCCGGCCCATGCCCAGATAGGCAAAGATGAAAAAGGGCACATTAATCAGCATGAACAGCACGCCGACCGGCAGCGGGATCAGATAGGAGACCAGCAGTGCAATCCCGGCCACGCCGCCGGTGACCAGCCCGACGGTCTTCAGCAGGACGATCCCCAGCACGATCATCGAACAGCCAATAGCGAAGGCATAGGCGTCCTCCAGAGGTGTGTGCTTCAGACGCTCCGTCGATCCGTCATTGGTGTTACCGGGCTTCAGTGAGGCCCAAAGTCTGGCAAAAATCATGCGTGTGGCTCTAAACCCAGATCCCACCCGCCTGTCGTTCATCCCTGTCCGGATCACGCCGGAACCTGCTTTTATAATTTCACTTGCAACCGTTTTAGGCGATTTCAGCGCCTGCGTCCATCAGCCGTTGACCGCAAAGCCTCGCTTTTGTAGAAAAGTACGAACAACAGACTTTTTCAGGGACACGAATCCAATGGCCGGACATCAATCGGGCGACTACCACAAGGGCGACATGGACATCCACGAACAGTCGGAAACCTACGACCTGTTCATGGGCCTGACCAAGTGGGGCAGTCTGATCATCGCCGTTGGCATCCTGTTCTTCGTGCTTCTGTTCGCCGTTAAGGGCGCGGGCTTCTTCATCGCCGGCTTCGTTTCGGCCGTAGTGGCCGTGATTGGCTTTCTGGTGCTCAAGAAGAAGCCGGACGCCCACTGAGCGCGCCAATAGATCAGAGCCAAAGGCCCCACCCGCTGGGGCCTTTTTTGCAACCGGCGCGGCGGTTCATCCACCACACGCTCGACCGGTTGCCCGCGCCACTGGCCGAATTTATCCTGTTTGGTCTGAAGATGGCGTGGTCATGCCTGTTCGGCGCGGCCATGCTGGGGCTGTTGATCGCCACGCACCTGTTCTGGCCGGATAAGGCCCCGCTGCTGCGCTACGACTTCCTGTTCGTCGCGGCGGTGATCCTGCAAATCCTGATGCTTGTCCTGCGTCTGGAAACCTTCGAGGAGGCGCGGGTCATCTTCCTCTATCACGTCGTCGGCACGGTGATGGAGATTTTCAAGACGCATATGGGCTCCTGGACCTATCCGGACGAAGCCGTCATCCGCATCGCGGGTGTGCCGCTGTTTACAGGCTTCATGTATGCCTGCGTCGGCTCATTCATTGCCCGCGCCAGTCGGGTAATGGACCTCAGATACACCCACTATCCGCCCTTATGGGCCACCTATTTGCTGGCGGCGCTGATCTATCTCAACTTCTTCACCCATCACTATATCTGGGATTTTCGCTATCTGCTGTTCGCCGCGATCGGCGGGCTGTGGTGGCGAAGCTGGATCGTCTTCCGTGTCGATCAGACAGACCGGCGCATGCCCTTCATCCTCGCCAATGCACTGACGGCCTTCTTCCTGTGGGTGGCGGAAAATATCGGCACGGCCACGCGCACCTGGGTCTATCCGGATCAGGACGTCTGGCACATGGTCAGCCTGCACAAGATGGGGGCGTGGGCGCTGCTGCTGGTCCTCAGCTTCGTCATGGTCAGCCTCGTCATCCCGCCACGCGCCCCACAGGAAGTTGAAGACCGTAAATCCGCAGAACCGTGATAGGTTGACACCCGCCGCAGGTCAGCCTGGCTCAACGCTTGAGCCTCTAAAACTGTCTTTACTAAACCCCGGCAAGGCCGTAAGGCCAAAGCATGAGACGAATAAAGTGGCGTAAATCGTTGCAATTGTGAGGATTTTTCTGATGTAATCAGACAAATCCGGGGAGAGACACTTGGTTCTTGTCATCGGAATACCGAAGGAAAGCCTGACGGGCGAAACGCGGGTCGCCGCGACACCCGACACGGTGAAGAAATGGGTCGCCAGCGGCCAGCGCGTTGTGGTGGAAACCGGCGCGGGCCTCAGCGCAGCCTTTACCGACGAAGCGTTTACCGCTGCGGGCGCAGAGATCTTGGACGCCAAAGCCGTGTGGTCGTCGGCAGACATCCTGCTCAAGGTGCGTGGCCCGTCCATCACCGAAGCGAAAACGCTGAAACAAGGCGCGACCGTCGTCGCCCTGCTCGACGCCTACCGCGAAAAAGACGCGCTGAAAGGGCTGGCCGAGGCCGGTGCCACCGCCTACGCCATGGAGTTCGTGCCGCGCATCACCCGCGCTCAGGTGATGGACGCCCTGTCGTCTCAGGCCAATCTGGCCGGTTACCGCGCTGTGATCGAAGGCGCGCACCTGTACGGCAAGGCCTTTCCGATGATGATGACGGCGGCGGGCACCGTCGCTCCGGCCAAGGTGTTTGTGATGGGCGTCGGCGTGGCCGGGCTTCAGGCCATCGCTACGGCGCGGCGTCTGGGGGCGGTCGTCTCCGCCACCGATGTGCGCCCTGCGACTAAGGAACAGGTCGAATCGCTGGGGGCCAAGTTCATCGCGGTCGAGGACGAAGAGTTCAAAAACGCCCAGACCGCCGGCGGCTATGCCAAGGAAATGTCCGACGACTATAAGGCCAAGCAGGCCGAACTGATCAGCGGCCATATCGGCAAGCAGGACATCGTCATCACCACCGCCCTGATCCCCGGCCGCCCGGCCCCCCGACTGGTCACGGCGGCGCAGGTCGCCTCGATGAAGGCCGGTTCGGTGCTGGTCGATATCGCGGCCCCGCAAGGCGGAAATGTCGAAGGTTGCGTGCCCGACAGCGTGGTCGAAACAAATGGCGTCAGGATCTATGGCCCGACCAATATCGTCGCGGCCATCGCCAATGATGCCTCAGCACTTTATGCCAAAAATCTTCAGGCCTTTCTGGGGCTTTTGATCAAGGACGGCGCGCTGAGCCCGGATTTTGAGGATGAGATTCTCAAGGCCGCTCTGGTCACGCAAAACGGTGCCGTGGTGCACCCCAACTTACAAAATTAAGGGGGAAACCGTGGAACATATCAATCCCACCGTCTTCCATTTCGCCATCTTCGTGCTGGCGGTCTTTGTCGGCTATTACGTCGTCTGGTCGGTGACCCCGGCCCTGCATACGCCGCTGATGGCCGTCACCAACGCCATCTCCTCGGTCATCATCGTCGGCGCTCTGATCGCCGCCGCGGCCTCCGGTTTCGGCGCCGGCACCTGGTTTGCCAAGGGCTCCGGTGCCATCGCCAGCGCGCTGGCGGCCGTCAATATCTTCGGTGGCTTCATGGTCACGCGCCGGATGCTGGCCATGTACAAGAAAAAAGAGCGTCCCGCTCAGGCTAAGAAAGAAGGGGCGCACTGATGTCTTTTGCTGATTTTTCTGCCCTCGCCTATCTGGTTTCGGGCGTGCTGTTCATTCTGGCCCTGCGCGGCCTGTCCTCGCCCGAAACGTCGCGGCAGGGCAATCTTTACGGCATGGTCGGTATGGCCATCGCCGTCGGCGTGACACTTCTCGGCCTGTTTATTGGTG
>NZ_JAIWNX010000318.1 GCF_020217185.1 Asticcacaulis sp. | reverse complement strand
GTGAGATCGACCCCGTCACCATCGCTCTGATCCTGGGTGGCGTGGCGGTCGGCGGTTTTGCCGGAGCGACCATCGCCAAAAAAGTCTCGATGACCTCCATGCCGCAGCTTGTGGCGGCCTTCCACTCGCTGGTCGGTCTTGCGGCCTGTCTGGTCGCCGTGGGAGCCCTCTATGCGCCCGACGCCTTCCATATCGACTCCGGCCTTGGCATCAAGACGCAATCGGTGATCGAACTGAGCCTGGGCGTTGCCATCGGGGCCATCACCTTCACCGGTTCAGTCATCGCCTTTGCCAAGCTGAATGGCAATATGTCGGGGGCACCCATCATCCTGCCGGCACGACACGCGCTGAATATCGGCATCGGTCTGGCCATCTTCGCCCTGATCGGCGTGCTGATCGCCACGGCGGGTCAGGCGCAATGGGCCTTCTGGCTGATCTTTGCCCTGTCTCTGGTGCTGGGCGTGACCCTGATCATCCCCATTGGCGGGGCCGACATGCCAGTCGTTGTCTCCATGCTCAACTCCTATTCGGGCTGGGCCGCGGCAGCGCTGGGCTTCACGCTGGAAAACATTGCCCTGATCATCACCGGCGCACTGGTCGGCTCCTCCGGGGCCATCCTCAGCTACATCATGTGCAAGGGCATGAACCGCTCCTTCGTCTCGGTCATTCTGGGCGGGTTCGGGGCCGATACTTCGGCGGCCGCCGCCGGTGGCAAGGTCGAAACGCGCCCGGTCAAGCAGGGCTCCGCCGATGACGCCGCCTTCATCATGAAGAACGCCTCCAAGGTCATCATCGTGCCGGGCTACGGCATGGCGGTGGCTCAGGCGCAGCACGCCCTGCGCGAAATGGCCGACAAGCTGAAAGAAGAAGGCGTTGAGGTCAAATACGCCATCCACCCTGTGGCCGGCCGTATGCCGGGGCACATGAATGTGCTGCTGGCCGAAGCCAATGTCCCCTATGATGAGGTCTTCGAACTGGAGGACATCAACAGCGAGTTTGCCACGGCGGACGTCGCCTTTGTCATCGGGGCCAATGACGTCACGAACCCGGCGGCCAAGACCGACCCGACCTCGGCCATCTTCGGTATGCCGATCCTCGACGTCGAAAAGGCGCAGACCGTACTCTTCGTCAAACGCGGCATGTCGTCGGGCTATGCGGGTGTCGAAAACGAACTCTTCTTCCGCGACAATACGATGATGCTGTTTGCCGATGCGAAGAAGATGGTCGAGGGGATCGTCAAGGCCCTCTGATCACTTCGCATCGGCGGGGATGCTGTTTGCCGATGCGAAGAAGATGGTCGAGGGGAGCGTCAAGGCCCTCTGATCACTTCGCATCGGCGGGGGATGCTGTTTGCCGATGCGAAGAAGAGGGCCGAAGGGAGCGTCAAGGCCCTCTGAGCCCCCTCATTCAGACCACAAAAAAACCTCTCGATCCAGGATCGGGAGGTTTTTTTAATCGGCCGACTGTGGGCGGAAGCTATGGCGGCGCGCCTTGCGCAGGAAGCGCCGCCGAACGGGTCCCAGAACGCGGTCTTTGGTCTTGGTGATCACCAGCTTCTCGGTGCGCAACATCTGATGCCAGATGATCGACAGGAATCTGGCGCGCGGACGCAGAAGACGCCGCACCGGGGTCAGCCACTTCGGATGACGCCGCCAGGTGCGGATAAACTGCCGCTTGGCCCAGTAAGAGTTGCGCAGAACAATAACCAAGCCGGCGATGGAGACGGGCAGGCCCATCGGTCCCGGCAGGGGCGCGATAATCACACCCAGAACCACAATGAAGAAACCGAGCCCGGCCAGAACCCCGCGCCACAGCCGGCTGGCACCGCTGCGCACATGGCCTTTGCGACGGGTTTTGGGCTTGCGGGTTTTCGGCGAGGCGGTCACGAGCGCGCGCGACTTCGACGCCTTCCCGGAGGAAGGTTTGAAAAGTCCCGCCAATAAGCCCTTCGGCCCGCTCATCGTCTTGCTCCGTGGTCCTGTGGGGTCGTTCTAGACCGTTTCAGGCCCTATTCTGTCAGTAGCCGTTCAAAGCTACCATACCAGGGTTATGATATCGTAAGTTCAGGCTAATAATCCCGCCGTGATCGCGATATGGGAATCGTCACTGTCTTTATAAAGAGCCTCTAAGGTCGAAATTGCGGCCCTTTGGCCTTAATTGGGCTCACTTTAGGTAAAAGCGCTGATACGTGACGTGATAGCCACAAGCCGTGTCTTTTTTATCGCAAAAAAAGGCGGCCCCGCAGGACCGCCTTCTCTGTAATCGTAGCCTGGCTGCGGATTACGGCATCTTGACGCTGACCGAGACGCCGACAATGCGCGGCTCGTTCAGCACGGAGGCCATGTAGTTTTCGATCACACCCTTGAGGTTCTTCTCATTGGTGATGTTGCGGCCATAGACGGCCAGCTCATAGCCGTCCTTATGGTTGACATAGCCGAGCTTCAGACCGCCTTCGAAGGTATTGTCCGAATAGAATTCCGCCGACTTATACAGGACGAAGTTGGTATAGCCCTGGAACACCCAGTCGGTCGAAGCGAACAGCTCGCCATTGGCGCCGTAAGGGATGCTGTAGCGCGCGCCGAGATTGACCGTATATTCCGGCGCGTTCGGCAGCGGGTTGCCGTCGATCTGAGCGAAGGTGTTGCGGCCGACCGTGATGATCGGGTCCTGCACGGTGCACACGACCGTATTGGTCGGGTTGGCCGGCACGGTGTTCAGCGCGCAGACCTGCGCATAGACCTTCTTGTCCTTGATCTCGCTGTGCAGCAGGCTGACACCGCCCGTCAGGCTGAGGTTGGCGATCGGACGCCATTCGGCTTCGGCTTCCAGACCGTAGGCATTGGCCTTGTCGGCGTTGAACAGCACGCCATTGCCGTTGGAGTCGTTGCCGTTCAACTGGATGTCCTTGACCTGATAGGCAAAGACCGAGGCGTTCAGGCGCAGGGTACGGTCGAACAGGCGGCTCTTGATGCCGGTCTCGACCGAGGTGGTGGTTTCCGAATCCGCCGTGGTGAAGTCGGAGTTGAACACCGCAGAACGGCCCTGAATGGTCGGGCCACGGAAGCCACGGGCGACGCGGGCGAACAGGCTGACGTCCGGACTGACCTCATAGAGGGCGCTCAGGTCCCAGCTCGGCTCCTTGCCGACCATCTTGACATTGCGACGACCCGTATAGGTCACCGCACCGGCCGCCGTGTCCGCCGTCTTCAGCAAGCGGGTCGATTTGATGTCTTCGGTCTGACGCACACCGGCTGTCAGGGTCAGGGCCGGAGTCACCTTATAAGCCAGCTGACCGAAGACGGCCGACGACTTATTCTCGTTCTTCAGACGCACCCAGTTGTTCGGGTTGGCCCCGGTGAAGTAGGCGCGCTGATAGAAGTCCGTCAGGTCCTTCGATTCGAAGTAGTAGGCCCCGACCTGCCACGACAGCTGGCCGCTGGTGTCGCTGGCCAGACGCAGTTCCTGCGTGTACTGATCGAGGTCGTTCAGCTTGCCCATGCTCTGACCGTAGAAGGCCAGCGTGTCCTGACCCGCATTGCCGCCGTCCGTATCGCCACGGCTGTAGCCATTGGCGGTTTCATAGGCGCTGATCGAGGTCAGCTTGACGCCGCCGAAGTCGTAATCGACCTTCACCGACGCGCCATTGGTGTGATAGGCCTGCGGATTGTTCTGGGCCTCGTCGTAGGCGACCTTGTCCCAGTCGCCCGCCGGTTCGTTGGAGCCCTTGGTCAGGGACTTACGGCGGAACAGGGTCGAGGTGCCCTTATAGTTGCGGCCATGCACGGCGGCGAGGATCGAGAGGTCTTCGGTCGGCGTGTAGAGCAGTTGCAGGCGGACATTGCCGTCCTCATAACCGCCCATGGCGTCCTTTTTCGGCGACTGGGTCGCATCGGCGCTGACGCCGCTGTAGGTGTTGTCCACCCAGTTATCGCGGCTTTGCATCAGGGCCGACAGACGGAACGACAGCTTACCGGGGATCAGGGCACCACCGACGCCGCCATCGACGGTCAGCGTGCCATAGGTGCCGTAGGCGGCCGACAGACGGCCCTTATAGTCTTCCGACGGCTTGACCGAATCAAACTTGATGATGCCTGCCGTCGTGTTGCGGCCGAACAGCGAGCCTTGCGGACCGCGCAGAACTTCAATCTGCTGCACGTCGAAAACCGGGGTGGACTTCAGCACGACGTGTTCCATCACCACCTCGTCCTGAATGATCGAGACAGGCTGAGACGCACCGAGATAGAAGTCGATATTGCCAAGGCCTCGGATATAGAAGCGCGGGAAGATGCGGCCCGTAGTGGTTTCGGCATAGAGGCCCGGCACGCGGCCCGACAGGGCCAGAACGTCTTCACCCGAGGTTTGCAGATTGCGCAGGGCATCGCCGTTCAGCGCCGCGACCGAAATCGGCACGCGCTGGATGTTTTCCGAACGACGCTGGGCGGTGACGATGACCTCCTGCGGATCAGCGGCCTGAGCCGTTGATGACGTGGACTCTTGCGCTTGCGCGGCGCAGGCCAGCGACAGGACGCCGAGCGCCGTGGACAAAAGCAGGCCGGACTTGGCGGCCATCAGCTTGGACATAGGAACAACCCCATATGAAACGTTTAAGGTTGCCCTGCCTAGGAGCGTGTCCACCCTGTAACAATCTCGGTTTTTTGATTTTTTTGCGACGCATATACGACAAGGCCCGCAACCGAAAGTGCAATCGGTTGCGGGCCTTGGGATTCAGGTGCGTAACTTTTTTGCCGCAGCGCGAAATAACCGTTAATAGCTAAGCCGCCTCGCGGTTTTCCCGCTCAAACGCCGCTTGGCTCGCCGCAGGGGCGGCGGCGTGCGGTCGCACGCTGTCCGAGTCGGCGGATTACTCCGCCGCCTCGTGCTTTAAGCGCTCAATCGCCGCTGGGCTCGCCGCAGGGGCGGCGGCGTGCGGTCGCACGCTGTCCGAGTCGGCGGATTACTCCGCCGCCTCGTCCATGTAACTTTCCATCGGCGGGCACGAGCAGACCAGATGGCGGTCGCCATAGACATTGTCGATGCGGTTGACCGGCGACCAGTACTTGTTGGTTATCGCCCCTTTGGTCGGGAAGCAGGCTTCCTGACGGCTATAGGCGCGGTCCCACGTATCGGAGGCCAGATCGAAGATGGTGTGCGGCGCGTGACGCAGCGGGCTTTGCTCCGCCGTGAAGCGGCCATTGGCCACGTCGTCGATTTCGCGCTTGATGTCGATCATGGCGTCGCAGAAGCGATCCAGCTCGGTCTTGGCCTCGGACTCCGTCGGTTCGATCATCAGTGTGCCCGGCACAGGGAAGCTCATGGTCGGGGCGTGGAAGCCATGGTCGATCAGACGCTTGGCCACATCGTCCACCGTCACCCCCGTGGCGTCCTTGATCGGGCGCAGGTCGATGATGCACTCATGCGCCACGCGGCCCTTTTCTCCGCGATAGAGCACCGGATAGTGCCCTTCGAGGCGCGCGGCGATGTAGTTGGCGTTGAGAATGGCCACCTCAGTCGCCTTGCGCAGACCCTGATCGCCCATCAGCAGCATATAGGCAAACGAGATCGGCAGGATGGAGGCCGAACCATAGGGGGCCGCCGACACCGCCCCTGCCTCGCCCGTTTGCGGGTCGGACGGCAGGAAGGGTTTCAGGTGCGCCTTGACGCCGATGGGGCCCATGCCGGGACCACCGCCGCCGTGTGGGATACAGAAGGTCTTATGCAGGTTAAAGTGGCTGACGTCCGAGCCGTAGTGCCCCGGACGCGACAGGCCGACCTGCGCATTGAGGTTGGCGCCGTCGAGATAGACCTGACCGCCCGCCGCGTGGACGAGCTCGCAGATCTCCTTGATCGCTTCTTCAAACACACCGTGCGTGGACGGATAGGTGATCATGATAGCCGCCAGATTGGCCGCGTACTGATCGACCTTGAGCTTCAGATCGGCCATATCGACATTGCCGTCCTCGTCACAGGCGACCACCACCGTCTTCATGCCGACCATCTGGGCCGAGGCCGGGTTGGTGCCGTGCGCCGAAGCCGGGATCAGGCAGATGTCACGGTGGGAATCGCCACGCGAGAGGTGATAGCCCCGGATGGCCAGAAGGCCCGCATATTCGCCCTGCGCGCCCGAATTGGGTTGCAGGGAGACGGCGTCATAGCCCGAAATGCCGCACAGATAGGCTTCGAGCGCGTCAAACATGCGCTGATAGCCCTTCGCCTGATCCTTGGGCGCAAAGGGGTGCAGGTTCGAAAACTCCGGCCACGTAATGGGGATCATCTCGGTCGTGGCATTGAGCTTCATGGTGCACGACCCCAGCGGGATCATGGTGCGGTCAAGCGCCAGATCCTTGTCCGACAGGCGGCGCAGATAGCGCAGCATCTCGGTTTCCGAGCGATACAGATGGAAGACCGGATGGGTCAGGATGTCGTCCGAACGCCGCAGGGCCGCCGCAATGGCCACACCCTCGCCCGTACCGCCATCCTTGCCAGCCGCAAAGGCCGCGATAACGCGCGCCAGCACCGCGGGCGTCACGCTTTCATCCAGCGACACGCCGATATGAGCGTCATCGACGCGGCGGAAGTTGATGCCGTCGGCCACCGCACGCGCGTGGATGGCGGCGGTGTCGGCACCGGTCTTCACCGTAATCGTATCAAAGGCGGCCCTGGTCACGACCTCAAAGCCCAGACCGCGCAGATGCGCCGCAAGGGCACTGGTCTTCTCATGGATGGCCGAGGCGATGGCCTTCAGGCCTTCCGGACCGTGATAGACGGCGTACATGGAGGCGATGACCGCCAGCAGCACCTGAGCGGTACAGATGTTGGAGGTCGCCTTTTCACGGCGGATATGCTGTTCGCGCGTTTGCAGGGCCAGACGATAGGCCGGTTCCCCGCGGCTATCGACCGACACGCCGATGAGGCGGCCCGGCATGGAACGTTTCAGCGCGTCCTTGACGGCCATATAGGCGGCGTGCGGGCCGCCATAGCCCATCGGCACGCCGTAACGTTGCATGGAGCCGATGGCGATGTCGGCACCCAGTTCGCCCGGCGAGGTCAGAAGCGTCAGGGCCAGCGGATCGGCAGCCATGGACACAACCGCGCCATTGGCCTTGGCAGACGCGATCACCTGACGGAAATCGCGCACCTCACCCGATGAGCCGGGATATTGCAGCAGGATGCCGAAAACCTCGGCGTCGATGTCGGTTTCCGGATTGCCGACGACGATCTCCCAGCCCAGCGGTTCAGCGCGGGTGCGGATGACGGCCAGGGTCTGCGGGTGGCAGTCGGCATCGACGAAGAAGCGATCGGCCTTGACCTTTGAGGACCGACGCGCCAGCGCCATGGCTTCGGCAGCGGCGGTTGCCTCATCGAGCAGCGAGGCATTGGCGACGTCAAGCCCGGTCAGATCGCACAGCAGGGTCTGGAAGTTCAGCAGCGCTTCAAGGCGGCCCTGACTGATTTCCGGCTGATAGGGGGTGTAGGCTGTGTACCAAGCCGGGTTTTCCAGAATATTGCGCTGAATGACTCCCGGCAGCAGCGTGCCGTAATAGCCCTGCCCGATCAGCGAGACGAACGGCTTGTTTTCCGCCGCAATGCCGCGCAGATGCGCCAGAACCGCCTCTTCATCCATCGCCTCGCCCACGCCCATGGGGGAGCGTTCGCGGATGGCCACAGGGATGGTCTGGTCGATCAGGGCGTCGATATCGGACACCCCCAGCGCCGCCAACATGGCGGAGATTTCGGCTTCGGACGGACCGATGTGACGACGGACAAAGGCGCCCTGTTCGATGGGCTGATTGGACTGACGCATGAGATTTACCTCTAAGCATCCCCCCTGATATCAGGGGGGAAACCGGCGAAGCCGGAGGGGGGTTACACCGGTGGTTTTAACCCCACCGTCTTCGCCGCCTGACCGGCGGCGAATCCACCTCCCCTGACATCAGGGGAGGCACTTGATTACAGAGTCGCCAGATAGGCTTCGTAGGCTTCGCGATCCATCAGCGCATCAAGCTGCGACGGATTGGTCAGCTTGATTTTCGCGAACCAGCCACCGGCTTCCGGCACAGCATTAACGGTTTCCGGCGCATTGCCCAGTTCGCCATTGCCTTCGATGACTTCGCCATCGACCGGCGCATAGACGTCAGAGGCGGCCTTGACCGACTCGACCACGGCGAAGGCGTCGCCCTTGGTCAGGGTCTTGCCGGCTTCCGGGACTTCGACGAAGACCACATCGCCCAGCGCGTCGGCGGCATAGGCCGTGATGCCGACGAAGGCCGTGCCGTCGCCCTGATCCTTGACCCACTCGTGTTCCTTGGTGAATTTCATGATGACGACCTCTTAAGCCTTGGGTTTGCGGTAATATGAATTAGGGACGAAGGGGATGGTGACGACTTCGCAGGCATAGGGCTTGCCGCGCACCTCCAGCTTCAGTTGCGTACCGGGCGCCGATTGTGTGGCGGGCACATAGCCCATGGCAATCGAATAGCCGAGCGTCGGCGAAGGCACGCCGGAGGTGACGATGCCGATGGCCTCACCCTCGGTGTTGAGGATCTTGGCCCCGTCGCGGGCGGGCGGGCCTTCCAGCACACGCAGCGCGACGCGGGTGCGTTGCGGGTTGTCGCGCTCCGCACGGATACGCTCGATGCCGCGGATGTCGCCGCGTTCCAGACGCGACTTCGACATGCCGAAGCTCAGGCCCGACTCGACCACGCCGTAGGTTTCGTCCATTTCGTGCCCATAGAGCGGCATCCCGGCTTCGAGGCGCAGCGAATCGCGCGCGCCCAGACCAATCGGCTTCACCTGCGGGAAGGTCAGCAGCAGGTCCCACAGTTCCGCCGCACGGGCGGCCGGAAAGCTGATTTCAAAACCGTCTTCGCCCGTGTAGCCAGAGCGCGACACGAAGGCCGTTTCCCCCAGAATCTCGAACGTGCCGCAGTCCATGAAGTACATGTCACAGGCGGCGGGGCAGACCTGCGCCATCACTTCGCGGGCGCGCGGCCCCTGCAAGGCCAGAAGCGCGCGGTCGGCCAGGATGTCGAACGTCGTATCGCCCTTGAGGTTGTCGGCGATAATCGCGAAGTCCTGATCCTTGCAGGCGGCATTGACCACCAGAAAGAAGCCCTCCGTTTGCGGACGCGACACCATCCAGTCATCGAGAATGCCGCCCGCTTCGTTGAGCAGCAGGGAATATTTCTGCTTACCGGGCTTCAGCGCCGCGAAATCGGTCGGTGTCAGGGCTTCGAGGGTGTTGACCGCATCCGTCCCGCTCAGGCGCGCCTGCCCCATGTGCGACACGTCGAAAAGACCGGCTTCGGCGCGGGTCCATTTGTGCTCGGCCATCACGCCTTCATACTGAACGGGCATGTTGTAGCCGGCGAACGGCACCATGCGCGCACTGAGCGCGACGTGACGGTCTTCAAGCGGAGTGGATTTCAGAGCGACATCGGTCATACGCGGCCTCAGGGTTGCAAACGTGCGGAATCGCAGAGCTTTTCACTAAAAAAGTCTGCCCCCGCTGTCCCTGTGACCTGAGAGATTTAGACCCGGTTTACGAGCCGTTGCTCCGTCGGTAGGTGCCTCATGGCGCCATTTTCCAGCGTGTAAAATGATCCACGGTCCTTTGGCCTGAGCGTTTCCGGGGCGGTTGCGCCTTCGGCGGCATGACGAGTCATGCACTCTCCCGTGGGTCATCTCGCTTGTGCGTGAGGCGAGCCCAAGAGTCAATAGGCCGCCCGTCTGTCGCCGCGCCTCACTCACAGGCGGGAGTTGCAACCTGTCCCCGCTGATGACGCCTGTGCCTACACTCAGTGCATCAGCTCAGGAGCCGCACATGACACCCTCTTCCCAATCCACCGAATCCGCAGCCGCCCTCAGAGTCGAAGTCCGCGACCTGTTTCACGGCAGCGCGCAGGGCAAGGTCGCCATCGACACGCTCGCCTTTCTGGTGATTTTCCTCAGCGCCCTGATGTTCGGGGCTTTCGTATTGGCGCGGTTTTACCGGCGTCAAAGC
>NZ_JAIWNX010000219.1 GCF_020217185.1 Asticcacaulis sp. | reverse complement strand
CCCTAGCCGTTATTGACCACGACCTTGAGGTGGCCCTTTTCGCGCAGTTCCGGCGGGTCATAGGCTTCGGGGCGTTCGATCGTTGATGGCGGCCCCAGCAAGCGCGTCCGGTATTTGGTCATCTGCGGCAGCAACGACGCCTCTAGGTGCTCGCGCTCGATCTCCACCACGCGATCGGCAAATTTGAGGATGTGCTTGTTGGGATAACGTCCCGGCGGGCAGACCAGCACCAGTTCCTTCTTCGGGAAACGTTCCTTGAGGTAGCGCGCCGTCGCTGCGTGGTCGCCATCGGCCGAGACCAGATAGCAGACGTCGAACAGGTTATCTTCGGCATCCGAGGCAATCGACAGAGCCAGATTGACGTCGCCCTGCTTTTCGATGGCCAGATGCCATTGATGTCCGCAGGCATTGCAGCCATCGATGGCTGACACGAAATGGCCTATGCGGCACAGGACACCGCGAGCCTGAAGCGCCCGCATATAGTCTTCGTGGCGCTTCATTTTCGACTTGTTTTGCGGACGGAAGGCCGAGCACCACACCACGCGCTTGACCACTTCGTCAGACGGACTGATCGCCTGCGCCAGCGCCTTGAGGTCCAGCCATTTCAGATAGGGCCGCTTATAGGCATCCACCGCGTGATAAAGGTTGAAGCCATCGTAATAGACAGCGGCGCGCTTACGGAAAAAGGGTAGCCTGAAACCGCCCCCTTGACCGCGTCCCGTTACCGGTGCCGTGCCATGCTTTTTGGCTTTATCTGGCTGCGACATGGACCCCGAAACGACGCAAGCGTTAACCCTCTGCTAACACTAAAGCGCATGTTTCGGCGTTTGTCAGTATCTTTCGGGTGACAGTTTTATTTTCACCCACCCGGAGAATTATTGCGGCTTGACCTTGGCGAAGCGGAAGCGCTTGCCCTGACGGTTGAAGTCCACCATTTGCGGCGTCACATCAAAGCCGACCAGAACCTCGAAATTCGATCCCGCCACGGTCGAAGAGGCGCGCGGAATGACGATGTTTTCAACGCGGGTGGCCACATCCACCGTTTGCTGACCGTTAAAGCGCACCGGCAGGTCAAAATATTCCTTGGCCAGTACCGCCTTGTCGCGGTCGGTCACCGCCACCCAATAGCGATAGGTGTTGGTATCGGCCGGGGCCTTCGGGCCCTTGCCCAGCGAGAAGCCGATGATCATGGCAATTTCAATCGGCTGATCACCCTTATAGGCGCAATCCGAAGCCACACCATTGATCTGACCGGTCCAGATGGCGTCCGACGAGGCTTCCTTGTTGTCGGCAAATTCGTGATAGCGAGCGGCTTCGTACAGCACCTTCACATAGGGGCACGGACCATCCGCACGACGCTTGGCCAGACGCAGGTCCTTCTGTTCCCACTCTTCTTCCTTTTTGGCGCGCTTTGACGCGTCATCTTCCGATTGATCGCGGTCACGGTCGCGATTCTGGGCTGAGGCGAGGTCGGGCAAAATCGCCGCCGAAGCGACACCGGCCAGCGACAGACCAATCAGAAGCGCACGCAATTTGGAAGACATTCAGGTCTCTTGAGCTTGAAAAGGCGAAAGGGCGCCGCGAAGCGCCCCCACTTAGTAGCGTCTCGCCTGCGAATGTCAAAGAGCTAAAGAGGGATGTGGGCGACTTCATGGCGAAGCGGTGTTGTGTATGATGCACAAACTCTATGGCGCGCCGCCGCGAAAGCGCTTATCTAAGCCCCATGCCTGATGCCCTTACTCTCAAACTGGCGACCCCGCGCGGTTTCTGCGCCGGTGTCGATCGCGCCATTCAGATCGTCGAACGCGCCCTCGAACTTTACGGCGCGCCGGTTTATGTGCGTCATGAGATCGTCCACAACAAACACGTGGTGGACCGCCTGAAAGGCTTGGGCGCGGTATTCGTCAAGGAACTGGATCAGTGTCCGCCGGACCGCCCGGTGGTGTTTTCGGCGCACGGCGTGCCGAAATCGGTCCCGGCTGAAGCGCAATCGCGTCAGATGTTCTTTCTTGATGCCACCTGCCCGCTGGTGTCCAAGGTGCATGTGGAGGCCGAGCGCCATCACGAAGCCGGGCGTGAAATCCTGCTGATCGGCCACGCCGGCCACCCCGAAGTCATTGGCACCATGGGCCAATTGCCCGAAGGCGTGGTCAAGCTGATCGAAACGGTCGAAGACGCCCGCAGCTTTCAGCCCGCTGACCCGAAAAACCTCGCCTTCGTCACCCAGACCACCCTGTCGGTCGATGACACCGCCGATATCGTAGCAGAGCTGAAGGCACGCTTCCCCGACATCTCCCTGCCGCACAAGGAAGACATCTGCTACGCCACCACCAACCGTCAGGAGGCGGTGAAGCGCGTGGCCGAAGATTGCGACCTGTTCCTCGTTATCGGGTCCAAAAAATCCTCTAATTCACAGCGTCTGGTCGAGGTGGCCCTGCGCGCCGGTGCGAGGGCCGCCTACCTGATCGACGATGCGTCAGAGGTGGACTGGAACTGGTTCGACGGCGCGAAAACGGTGGGCGTGTCCGCCGGGGCTTCGGCGCCGGAAAACCTGATCGAAGACCTGATCAAGGCCATCCACGCGCGCTTCGACGTGTCGATGAGCGAAGACAATGGCGTGCGCGAAACCGTGACCTTCAAGCTGCCCCGCGTCTTGGCCGAAGCGTCCGCCTGAGATGAAGAAGGTCACCATCTACACCGACGGGGCCTGTAAGGGTAATCCCGGCAAGGGCGGCTGGGGCGCCATCCTCACCTTTGGGCCACATGAGAAGGAACTCTACGGCTATGAAGCCGAGACGACCAATAACCGTATGGAACTGATGGCGGTCATCATGGCGCTGGAGGCGCTGAAAGAGCCGTGCGAAATTGATCTGCACGCCGACAGTCAGTACGTCCTCAAAGGCATCAAGGAGTGGATTCACGGCTGGAAGGCGCGCGGCTGGAAGACCGCTGACAAGAAGCCGGTGAAAAATGACGACCTGTGGATGCGCCTTGATGCCGCCCGTCAGCGACATAAGATCCACTGGCACTGGGTAAAAGGCCACGCCGGGCACGAGATGAACGAACGCGCCGATGGGCTGGCCAACAAGGCGATTACGGAAGCGACGGCGGCGTTTTAAAAAGATTGTGGGGCCACAGGCCCCACACCCTGTAACGGGAGTCCGCTGTACTCTCAGAGTCTGGTATTGAACCTGTCCAATGGCTCCAAAGTGACGGGGTGCGGGGCCTGTGGCCCCGCGTCTTTTCCTTTAGAGCGGGATGATTTGAATGGAAGCATCATCCCGCTCTAAATTTTTGTTTTGGCGCGATATTTTTGTCGAAAACCGCTCACACTTTTCGACATATCGCTCTAATCGAAGTCGAAAATATCCAGCATATCGAAGCCCTTTTTCTTCTTGCGATGGCCGTACTTGTCGTACTCGATCTTGCGACCGTACTTGTCGTATTCGACGGGCCGCCCGTACTTGTCCATCTGAGGCGGGCGCTGTTGATGATAGGGCTGCTGCGGGTAGGGTTGCGGCGGTTGCTGATAGTGCGGCTGTTGCGGCGGCACATAGGGGGCCGGTTGCGGCGCGGGCTGCGCCACAGTACCGCCGGCGGCCAGCGACAACAGCTTTTCCAGTTCACCGCGGTCCAGCCAGACGCCACGACACTGGGTGCAGACGTCGATCAGTATGCCCTCCTTCAAAACCTCACGGAAGTCACCCCGACAGACGGGACACTGAAGGGCAGACATGCGTTCTCTCCTGTAAAAGATTGTACAGTAGAGACATTGGCCCATAAGTGGCGCGCTTCAAGAGCCATTGCCTAACGCAATCGGTTCCACGGCGCTTAATTCCCGAATTTATAGTTCAGCGCCAGCTTGACCGCCCGACCATAATAGAATTGCTCCGCCTGTGTGCGGTAGCGCGCCGTTACCGTGCGGGTTTCGTTGGATTGAGCGCCCACGAGATTGGAGCCCGTCGCCACAAGGGTCAGTTTTTTGTTCAGCGGGTGCGACCAACTGATCTCGGTGCTCCAGTTGACACCCGAACGCGACTGTAAGCCCCGATTTTGCATCACGGTCGCCGAAAACTGGTACTGATCGCCGCTCAGGCCCGCGCGCTTGGGGCCGTCATATTGCAGCATCGGCTTGACCATCCAGAAGGTCGCCTCGCGCGGCCCGCCCGCCTCAATGGCTTCCGAACGGTTGCGGGTGAAGCTGGCGCTGCCGCTCTGGCTCCAGCGCCCCTTGCCCGGCAGACGCTTGACCGGAAAGCGCCAGTTGACGTCAAACCCGGCATACTGGGTCTGGCCGCGATTGACCGGGCGTGACAGGATGACCTCGCCGTCGATCAGGGTGTTGACGTTTTCGATGGCGTTACTGGCTTCGCGCATGAACACGCTCGCGCCCCACGACGAGTCCTTGTGCTCCCAGTCGTAGCTGGCCTCCAGCGAATTGACGAGGACGAGCGCCAGATCGGGATTGCCGCTCTGCGCCCAGGTCAATGACCCGCGCAGAATTTGTGCATCATATTGCCCCAGATTGATCGGATCGAGGCGGCGGCTATAGCTGAAGCGTATCTTGCCGTCTTCTCCCCAGGCGCGGCTGAGGTGAAGGGAGGGGAACCATTCCGTCTCCCCGCCCCGACGCCCGGCAATATCGCGGCGGCGATCTTCGACACGCAGACCCGGCATGGCCGTCCACTTGCCCGACAGGGGCCATTGCAGGGTGACATAGGCCGCGGCCGTCGTCTCGCGCCCGGCAAAGCGGCTGTCATAGTCGATCAGTCCCGGCATATCGCTGTCGAGTGATCGCGCCATATGCAGCCTCTGTCTCTGCCAGTCGAAACCGGCACTGAGCAGTTTGTTACCCCCCAGCGGCTTCTCGTAATCGGCCTTGATCTCCTGCCCGTGGTCGCGCTGAATATCGCTGACCCGATTGATGCCCGTACTCGCGCCCATGTATTCATAGAGCGTAGAATCGCGCGTATGGTTGAGTTCGTCGCTGACCTCGACCGTCAGCCGTTCCCCTTTGTCATCGGCAAAGGTGTAGTTCAGTTCGTAAGCCCACAGGCGCAGGAACCACGGCTCATAGGAACGTTCACTCGTCTTACCTTCGGCGCTGTCGTCATAGGCCGTCAGGTTATTGCCGGTCCAACTGGCCTCACTTTGCCGGACCTTCAGCTTCAGCGAACTGCGCGGCCCCAGCTTGTAGCCCCCGCGTAAGCCGATATTGCGCCATTGGTTGTCACTGATATTGATGCCCTCTTCGCGCAGACGGCCCGTTACCTGCCCTTGGGCATTGATGTAGTCACGCGTGGAAAACGAGCGATTTTTCGTCGGCCCGCCATTGGCTGACAGGCTGAGACCCCACGACCACGGCCCCTTGCCGTCGTCATAGCTGAGCGTGGCCCCATAGCGATCACGCGAGTGCGCCCAGAGCGAGGCAGACCCTCTGCGCACGACCTTACCGCGCGGCTTTTTGGTGATGATATTGATAATGCCTTTGCTGGTGGCCGCCGCGTACTGGGCCGAAGGGTTGGTGATGACCTCAATGCGCTCGATCTCCGATGCCGGCAGCATACGCAGCACCTGCTTGCCCTCCGCCGGAGGCTTGCCATCGACCCAGATGGTCACACCGGAGTCGCCGCGCAGAAGAACCTTGTCATCGGGGGTGACGGTGACCGAGGGCACCTTGGACAACACATCGCTCAATTGCCCGGTGGTCGCCTGGGGGTCGGTCTTGATGTCATAGACGCGACGGTCAATGCGCGTGCCGGCGCTTTTGCTGGCCGTGACGGTGATTTCTTCGATGGCTTCGCCGGGTTTGGCGTCTTTTTCAGCGGTGGCAGGCGCCGCTTGAGCGGTTTGCGTGGCCTCTTGCGCCTGAACCGCCGTCGCCAGCACCAATCCCGCCAGCAACCCGGCGGCGGCCACCCCATAAACCAAGCGTCTCTTCATCAAGCCCCCCAAAGTGTCGGCATCCCCTTATCCCACTGACACACGCAATCAAGGCGAGATTCCGGCAAACCCAACCTCAGCGACACACGAGCGCGTGATCAGAGAGGGGTAAGGCCCTTGGCAAATCTCTGGGCATTCCACACATAGTGATCCGCCGACAGAGTGAGCCGCGCGATCTGATCTTCGGTCAGTTCGCGCGCCACCCGCGCCGGAGACCCGATCAGCAGCACGCCATCCGGGAAGACCTTGCCTTCCGGCACCAGCGCCCCGGCCCCGACGATCGAGTTCCGGCCGATCACCGCGCGATTGAGCACCACCGCATTGATGCCGATCAGACTGTTGTCGCCGACCGTGCAGCCGTGCAGCATGGCCTTGTGCCCGACCGTCACCCCCTCGCCGATCGTCAGGGGCGATCCGGGGTCGGAATGCAGCACCGATCCGTCCTGAATATTGCTGCGTGCCCCGATCGTCATGGGCTCGTTATCGGCGCGCAGCACGGCGTTGAACCATACGCTAGCGCCGTCCCCCAGGCGCACATTACCGATCACCTGCGCCGAAGGGGCGATCCATACGCCTTCGCCCAGCGTTGGCGAAACGCCGTCCAAAGCAAAAACCGTCATCGCGGCCCTGTCCTCCTGATTGTTTCCTTACGCTTATGAGCGTGAGATAGGGCCTGTGGCAAGCCTTTGGCGGTCGTCGCGCGAAATTCCATTATTTCGCGCATGCACAAAAGTTTTCCACAACCCATTTAAGAACTCGGTAAGCATTCTGCCGGAATCTGGTACTGTTCTTTAGGGGGAATCACCAGAGCCCCCCAACAGGACCCGGCGACATCCGGCCCGTTACCTTTCAAGAGGTTTTCAGTGGCTCACAGGTACGTGTTTGCACCCGAAAATGTCCCCCCGCCCCCGGCGGTGCGGCCCCAAGGATGCGACACACCCGGACGCGCCCGCCTTTCCTCCCCTGACGCATACGCGAAGACGAACCCTTATCCGGTTTTGTCTTTTTTTGTGCCTCAAATCCCGCTCTTGCTGACGCGCACTGACCGGACGCCTGCACTGCGATCCGGCTGGCGCTTTATTTTAAGGAGGCTGTCATGACCAAGCGTTCCACCAAGCGTTTTCTGCGCGAAGGTACTCTCGATGCCGAAGAATATGCCCGCGACACCAAGGTGCGCCGCATTTCCGTGCATCACGCCGCCTGGTCGCCGGTAGCCCCGGCAAACGAAGAAAGGGACCAGAGCTACGTCAAAACCATCAAGGCCAAGTCCGACGGACAGGCGCAGCTCCTGACCGCCATTGACGAGAAAAACCTCGTTCTGGCGCTGGGGCCGGCCGGCACGGGTAAGACCTACCTCGCCATTGCTAAGGCCGTTGAGGCGCTGGAGGCCGGGAAGGTCGGGCGCATCGTCCTGTCGCGCCCGGCGGTCGAGGCCGGGGAGTCGATCGGCTTCCTGCCCGGCGATATGGAGGACAAGCTGGCGCCCTATCTGCGCCCGCTGTATGACGCCCTGACCGACCGCCTCAGCATGAAGCGCGTCAAGGCGCTGATGCAGGAAGGCCTGATCGAGATTGCGCCGGTCGGCTATATGCGCGGCCGCACGCTGAACAACGCCTTTGTGGTCATCGACGAAGCGCAGAACTGCACCTATACGCAGCTCAAAATGCTGCTGACGCGCCTCGGCTGGAACTCGACCATGATCGTCACCGGTGACCCGAACCAGTCGGACCTGCTGCCCGGCCTGTCGGGTCTGGCCGATGTGGCGGCGAAGTTCGAAACACTCGATACCGTGGCCGTGGTACAGTTGAAGGACAAGGACATCGTCCGTCACCCTCTGGTCGCGCAAATGCTCGGCGTTTTGTAAGCGCAGGTAAGATTTTGAGTGGAAAGGGCGGGGTTTCTCCGCCCTTTTTCTTTTAAGCTCTGAAAAAACTACAGCACGAGCGGGCGATAGGCCGTCGGGGTTACGCTGAAATCAGCGCGCAGGGCCTGACGGCGCGGCGTGTCGGAGAAGCCGATATGCACCCACGTCCCCTCATAGATCAGCTGATCAAACACGATATCGCTGGCCATGATCTTGCGGCAGATATCGAGCGGCGTGCCAAAGCGCTGCGATACAAAATCCACCGCCCGGCCGATCATGTGGGCACTGGTCTTTGAGCCGCCGATTTTGGCATTGAGCGTCGGGCCGCGATAGCCGCTGCGCACCGTGATAGGCTGCCCCAGAAGCGCGCGCACCTTGTCCATGCGCTGCGCCGTGTCCTTGAGATTGGCCAGATGCTCAGGTGTCGGCGTGTTGTCGATGCCGTTGCGTTCCGCAATATCGGACTGGGTCAGTTCTTCCAGCGTGAAATACTGGCTGAGCGGCGTATAGCCCGGATAGCTGGGCGGCAGGACCGGCTCCGGCCACACCTGTTTGGCGCGTTCATATAGCGCCTTACGGTGATCGAGGCCGTTGGTCCCACCATTGATGATGCGCGTGATGCCGACAAGGTCATCGGCATCGGCCAGTGCGTTGAGGTTTTTGGCACGCCAGAAGGCCGCAGACGCGCGCGCCGCCGTCTCCGCCTCTTCCAGCTTTTGCGGTTGCTCGGCCAGCGGCAGGCCCGTCAGTTCGCCGTAGCGCGTATAGTTGGCCCGCCCGGTGATCATAATAAAACCGCGCCCGATATAGCGGAAGCCGTCGCCGGGCTCGACATTACCCAGTTCGGGGCGGTTGCCATAGATGGCTTCGGCAATGGCCGCCTTGCCCTCATTCACCAACCGCTGAGCGTTTTCCAGCGAGCCCACGCGTTTGGGGAAGGTCTTGTAGAGGCCCTGCGCGCTGTAGTTCAGATTTTCGACCAGCGCCCGGAAATTATCGCACTCATGCGCCAGTTGCGCCATGAAGTGCGCGACCCGCCGCGGCGTGTCGATACCGTATTCGACCCGCGCCGCTTCCAGTGCCGGAGCATAGACGGCGATGCGCGTCGCATTGGCCTGCGGCGACAGGGCCTTAAGCGTGTCCGCCGTAATCATCAGTAGTCCCTCGGCCGCAGCGACGGATCGGGCAAGGCGTCGTCAGCCTCCACCACCTGAGCCGGAACCGCTGCCAGTGCCGGGACGGTCGCGGTGGTGGTCACGGCGGATGAGGTCGGCAGGGTAATGACGCGCATCGTCGTCTCATCCGCGAAGGGCTGAAGCGGCGTGAAGGTCGAGGCCGGCGGTGGCGCGCCCCCTTTGAAGGTCGAGCGCACCGTCATCAGCTTGCTCAACACGTCAAACCAAAAGGGCGCCCCCAGCGTGACGGCAAAGGCCGTCATCACCCAGCCTGAAATCAGCGCCACCATCGGCAGCACGTTAAACAGCGCATTGTCGCCAAGCGTCGGCGTCCCGTTATAGGCATTGGTGGCGATCTCAATCGTGCGCCCGACGGCCAGTTGCGCATTGTGCCACCACTGATCCGGACGATTGAGCCGGAAATCCGGGGCCGGTGTCTTTGGTTCCTTGCTGGGCGGGCATTTGCGGTTGTCGTGCAGCGGCGTGTCATTGCCGCAGAAGCGGAACAGGTGCTGCATACTGTCCATGGTGGTAGCGTTCCACCCCAAGGGCAGGCCCAGACGACTCAAAGGGTTATCCAGACTGGCCGTCGCTTCCACGCCCTTGGCAGCGGTGTCGGTGTAGTATTGCTGCGCCGAGGCCTCGACCGCCTTGCGCAGGCTGGGCGAGCGGTAGAGCGTATCGGCAATCACCACCGTGTTGACGTTCATCACGACGCAGGCGACAAGGCTGAACCAGAACAGGATGGTCTGCGTCTCATGGCGATACCAGCCGGACACGCGGTCCATGGTGGCGTTGAACCACTGCTCTAAAAAGGTGCGCGCCTTGTTCATATCGCCATCGGCGGTATTGACCGCCAGTTGCACCACCCTGGCCAGACGCGGATTGTTGAGGTTGTGGGTAGCGTTCAGCACGGCCTGCGGGTCGAGACGCCCGGACTGAGTCTGACCGCCCTTTTCGCTGATCATATCCAGAACGACAAAGGCAAAGTGCTCGGCCGGTATGTAGGACGGCAGTT
>NZ_JAIWNX010000218.1 GCF_020217185.1 Asticcacaulis sp. | reverse complement strand
TGCGCCCTTCGAAAAAGCGGCGGCGCGGCGGCGGCTTGTAGTTGCCGCGATACAGCGTCATGATCAGGGGGTGGTTATAAAACCCTTCCAGAAATTCAAAGCCGTGCAGCTTGTCACCCGACTTGCGGTCAAAGCGCAGGGAATGCCCCTTGGGCAGGTTGCACAGAAGTTCGATCAGGCCGCGCTCCAGATTGCGCGAACGGCTTTTGAAAAAGCCTTCTACGGCTTCGCGCGCCGTCGTCGCCAGCACGCTCATCAGCAGGTAGATGAACACCAGCCCCGCGGCGACATCTATGGACTCCGGCAGCAGCATGTCCCCCACCCCGACCCGTTCATGGAAAATTTTATAAAAAATCAAACAGCCAGAGAATGACGTTAACCATAATTAACGAAAGCGCAATCACCAAATCGTGACACTTTCCACAGGGTGGAAAGTGGCGCATTCGGGTCACAGGTCATGGCGTGAAAGTTAGCCTATTCCGGCCGTTCGAGGGCGCTCAGCTTTTCGCGGCCTTCGGGGCTGAGGGTCAAGCCGTCGGCAACGGTTTTGGCCGTCGCCACGGCCCCGCGCGGCGACATCATGGCCGCCGCCTTCATCGAGGCGTGTGTAATACCCGCCAGCCGCGCCACCGCCATCTGCCGATAGCTGTCGAAGCCCTGCACCATGCAGGCACCGGCGGCCTGTTTGGCCGCGGCCGCCAGTTGGCCCAGATATTCGCTCAGCGCGTCGTCATCGCGTTTGACGCCATCATATTCGATGCACACGCCCGAAAGGCCGCACTTGGCCAGAGCTGAGATGACCTTGCGGTCCGAAGACACGTGCCCCACCACCGTCATGCAGAAGGGCTTGATCAGCGAGACGATTTCCAGAACGCGGTGCGGCGGCACCCCATCCAGACCGCGCACCTCAAACAGGACTTTCAGCCCCATCTCATTGGCGGCCTTGGCCACTTCGTGCGTGATCTTCTGACGCGCGCGCTGCGAGGCGAAGGTGGAAAAGGCGGCGGGCACGACCATCAGCATCTTGCGCTGATCGGCCTCACGCATACGCAGAATTTTCAGACCCTGCTCGATATTGGTGATATCGACCAACTCGCGCAGACCCCAATCCATATTGGCCAGCGCCTTGCGGTCCAGCAGGGTGTTGTCCGACGCCTCGACGACCAGTGGCTCCAGTCGGTGGCCGATCATCACCATCTTCTTCATCTCGAACAGGGGCTCGTTGGATGAAGCGATGCGCAGGGTGCGATTGGCCAAGGTCACGGTGGCCGCCACCATCACCGGGCGCTGGATATTGGTCATTTGCGGCCCCTGACCGGGCGTGCGGACGGCCTCAGCCGTGGTTTCGCCCGTGATCGGCTTTACGCGCTCAGGCCCGGCTTCCGGGCGGTCAAACCAGGTTTTGAGGTCAATCGGATTGAGCAGGAAGCGGTCCACGTCCTCGACCTGCACCTCATACAGGGGCACCGGCACTTCGGAGACGTCACCGACAAAGAAATTCCCCAGATCGCGCCACATCTCGGTCACCGACAACGCCCCGCGCCGCGATCCTTCCGTCGGGATTATGGCCAGCCAGGCGTCATCATTGATGCGCAGGCACCAGTTCGGCTCCTGAAAGCGGCGTTCAAACCCGGTCTTGAGATGTTCGTAAACCAGCTCGCTCTTGACGTCCCACTTGGAGCCCAGACGCACGATCAGCGTATCGAGTTTGAGCAGAAAGGCATGGCCCCGCGCGCTGACACGGGTTTCGCGCAGGCGCTCGATGATATTCACCGCGTCCTCGCGCTCCAGCACCAGCCGTTCAGGCTCCGCTGCGCTACCCTGCCCTGTCGAAAGGATGTCTTGAGACATGCCGCTGACACCAGCCTTACTTACAACACCATCCCCCTCAGCCTACGGATGCAGCGTTGAAACAACATTAACGCACATGTCAAAAATGCAGAGGGCGGGTCTGAGGAGGTGAAAGAGCGCTCTGAACGAAAGAGTTAAGCAAGTCTTCACTCTAAGTGTTAAAACCTTGTACACCTTGAGCGAATCGCCCGGAGGCTTGCCATTTCCGCCGTTGCACCGGCCCCTGACAACCTGAACCGCGTCGCCCCTGCGGCAGACGCGCCCGAAGTCGTGCGCCCGGACAGCGGTCTTCACCCCCTGACTCAGGTGCGGACCCTTTTGCATCTGATGCAACTGAACGCTCTGGCGCGGCGGCAGGCAGGCTTGGCGGTCGAAAGCCAGCCGGGCTTTGTCGCGCGCCTGAAGGCGCTGATCGCGGACCTGCCCACAGACAGCGTGCAAGCCGTGCTCGACGAACTGGCCGAGGCCGACTGGGCCGATCCGGATCTGATTGCCGCCCTGTGCCGTTTACCTCAGGCCGGGGCCGCGGGTTTGCTGCGTTCACCGGTTTTGCGCGATCACGACCTCCTGTCGCTTTTGGCCGACTCAGCCGACCGCGCGCGCCTGATCGCGCGACGCCCCCATCTCAGCCCTGCGGTCATCGACGCCCTGATCGCGGTGGCTGACACCGCCACGGCCACCGCGCTGTTGAACAACCGCCACCTGCGTCTCAACGCCGCCGCTTTCGATGCCCTGACCGACCGCGCGCGCACAGACATCGCGCTGCGCGCGCCCCTGACGCGCCACCCTCGCCTGACGCGAGAAGCGGCGGCCCGGCTGCTCGATGTGGTGGGGCCGGACCTGCGCGCCACCTTGCTTGGCCGCTTTGAAGGCCTGTATGCCCGGCATTTTCGCACCACGCCGCCTACAGATGCGGCGCAGACCCTGCACCGGCTGCAAGGCGGTGACTTCCTCGCCTTCCGTCAGGGTCTGTCGCGCCTGACCGGACTGGACCGTGCCGTCGTGGACCGCGCCCTGACGCAGGACTCCGCCGTGCCTCTGGTCCTGCTTCTGAGCGCCGCGAAGATCGACCGGGCCGCCTTTGCGGACATACTGGCTCAGGTTCAGGCGCTGAATGAAGGGCACCCGCGCATTCATGAGCGCCACCTGGCCTTTGTGCGCGGCCTGTTCGATCTCGATGCTGACGAAGCCCGTCAAAGGCTGCTGGCCATGTATTCCCATTGAACGAAATCCGTTTTAAGACGGCTATCCCCTGCTGTTCAGACCCTGCCTCATGCCCCTCAAACTCGCCTTTACCGCCTCCGAACGCCCCGAAGCTCAGGCCGCCTGCGCGGTCTTACGCAAACGGTATGGCGAGTCGAATGACCCGGATGTGATTGTGGCGCTGGGCGGGGACGGCTGGCTTCTGGAGTGTGTGCACGCGCATTTCCGCGACGAACGCCCGATCTTTGGCATGAATATGGGCTCGATCGGCTTTCTGCTGAACGAATATCGTGAAAACGACCTGATGGCGCGCATCGAAAGCGCCGAACACACGCGCATCAGCCCCCTGCGCATGACCGCCACCAATGGCCGGGGCGAAGTGCAGGAGGCGCTGGCCTTCAACGAAGTGTCGCTGCTGCGGCAGACGCATCAGAGCGCCAAACTCCGCATCCTGATTGATGGCAAGGCGCGGCTGGAGGAACTGATCTGCGACGGCGCGCTGGTGGCAACGCCGGCGGGTTCGACCGCCTACAATCTGTCGGCGCACGGGCCAATCATCCCTCTGGACGCGCAGGCCCTCGCCCTGACCCCGATCAGCGCCTTCCGCCCCCGCCGCTGGCGCGGTGCCCTGCTGCCCCACTCGGCCAAGGTGCGCTTTGAGGTACTGGAGTGCGACAAGCGCCCGGTGGCGGCATCGGCCGATACGTTCGAAGTGCGCCATATCCGTGAGGTCGAGGTCGTCGAGGCCCCGGAACTATCGGCGACCATCCTGTTTGATGCCGGTAATGGCTATGATGAGCGCGTGCTGACGGAACAGTTTTCGAGCTGACCTTTGCCGTCCACAGGCGAAATACGTGGCTATTAGGGCTTCCTAAAGGGGTTTGGGGTATGGTTGACGAAACAGCCCCACGGAAATAACCACGTCATGTCCGAAAAAGCCCAGGTCATTCAGATCCCCAACACTTTGCGCGCCAAGGTCGGCGGCAAGCTGGGTGCGCTTGATCCGGCCACGCTTGCCAAGGCGGAAGAAGCCCTGTCGTCCCTGTCGGATCAATTCGACAACTGGCTGGACGATGAGGTCAACAAGCTGGAAAAAGCGCAGGAGACCATCCGCAGCGAAGGCCTCACTGAAAAGAACGCCGAACAGCTCTATTTCCGCTGCCATGACCTTAAGGGGCTCGGCACCACCTATGGCTATCCGCTGATCACCCGCATCGCCGGTTCGGTGTGCAAGATGCTGGACGACGAGACCATTCGTTTGCAGTCGCCGCGCCTTCTGATCGACGCCCACGTCGATGCCATTCGCGCCGTCGTGCGCGGCAAGATCAAGGACGAAAACCATCCGGTGGGCGTGACGCTGGCCGAAACGCTGGAAGCGCGCGTCAAGGAACATATGGACAAGTTCAAAGACTGAACCGCTTTCAGTCTGGAGCGATGTGCGGAAACGAAGTTCGGCGAAGCCAAAAGTGTAAGCGGTTTTCCGCAAAAACATCGCGACAAAACAAAAATTTAGAGCGAAATGGCGATCTCTCTTAAAGTCATTTCGCTTTGGTCACACAAAAAGCCCCGGTTCGCACCGGGGCTTTTTGCGTTTCAGGGGGATGGATGTCAGCGCGCGGCGACCGCTGCGGCCGGTGCCTTGGCCTCGCTGAGGCCGAATAGGGCATCCGGCAAAGCTCCAATGATAGCCGCCGACAGGCAGGTGGCGACAAAGCCGGCAAACAGGGCCTTCCACACCAGACTCAACACCTCTTCGCGGCGCTCGGGCATCAGCACGCCCAGCCCTGTAACCGTGATGCCGACCGAACCGATATTGGCAAAACCGCAAATGGCATAGGTCATCAGCATCCGTGTGCGCTCGCTCATATCCTCTGCCGGGATCGCGCCCAGCTTGAGGAAGGCGACAAATTCGGTCAGGGTCAGCTTGGTGCCGAGGATATAGCCCGCCTTCTGCGCCTCTTCCCACGGCACGCCGATGATCCAGGCCAGAGGCGCGAAAACGACGGACAGACCGCGTTCCAGCGACAAGGGCTCGCCACCGACGTGCGGGAACATGCCCAGCAGGATGTTCACCAGCGAGACAAAGGACACGAAAACGATCAGGATGGCCGAAATATTCATCACCACCATCAGGCCGTCCGCCGTGCCCTTGGAAATGGCGTCGACGGCGCTGTCGTACTTCAGCGACGAATTGTAATCGGCGACCACGCCGCCCTCGCCTTCCTTTTCAGGCACGATAATGCGCGACAACAGCACGCCTGCCGGGGCCGAAATGATCGAAGCGACCAGCACGTGACCCGCCGCATTGGGCAGGGTCGCCTTAAGGATCAGAGCGTAAGCGACCATGGTCGAACCGGCCACTGTGGCCAGACCCACCACCATCATCATGAACACTTCCGAGCGCGATAGCTTCGACAGATAGGCGCGGATAACGATGGGGCTTTCGATCATGCCCAGAAAGATGTTGGTGGCCACGGCCAGTGCCGACGCGCCGCCAAGGCCCATCGTCTTCTGAAACAGCAATCCGAAGCCCTGCGTGATCCATTTGAGGATGTGCCAGTGCCACAGAAGCGCCGACAGGGCCGAAATGACGAGGATCAGCGGCAGGACCTGAAAGGCAAAAACGAACAGGGCGCTCTGGTCCTGCACAGTATAGGGCTGGGCACCGCCGCCCAGATAGCCAAAGACGAACTGTGTGCCCTGATTGGTCGCCGCCGCCAGAGCGTCCACGCCGGCATTCACGCTGTCGAGCACGGCCTGCGATTGCGGGAAACCGAAGAACAGAAAGGCCAGAAGGACCTGAACCCCAATGGCACCAAGGGTCAGAAAGACCGGAAACTTTTTCTTGTTTTCCGAGAGCAGCCAGCAGGCCAGCAGCATGATCCCGATGCCCAGTATGCTCTGGACGTTCAGCATTCCGTAAGACGGCATGTACACAATCCCTTGGCGGCTCTGCACACGATTGCGCCGCCCAAACCGTAAATATCCGATAACCTTTGAAACCAAGGCAAGCGGTTTCTTCGTCTGTCCGACACTATTTTCGCTGTCCGCACCCCGCTATGACAAAAAGGCGACAAATCCAGATGACAAATCACCCGGTGGGCCTGTAGTCTCGACGCAAACCGGCCCCAAGACGCCGCCCATAACAAGGACAGGACTTAACGTGAGCCCTCAGCCCGGTCTTAATGACGCCGTCGTTCGCCATCTGCTGGTTGTTGACGACGATGATCGCATCCGTACCCTGCTCAAGGAATTCCTGTCGCGTCAGGGCTTCCGCGTCACCGCCGCCGCCCATGCTGACGCCGCCAAGCGGATGCTGCAACTGCTGGATTTCGACCTCCTGATCCTCGACGTGATGATGCCGGGCGAAGACGGCTTCTCGCTATCGAAATGGGTGCGGCAGCATTCCAACGTCCCCATCCTCATCCTGACCGCGCGCGGCCTGCCCGACGACCGTATTATGGGGCTAAGCCTGGGGGCCGACGACTATTTGTCCAAGCCATTCGAGCCGCAGGAACTGTTGCTGCGGATCGAAGCGATCCTGCGTCGCACCGGCGTCAAGCCTGCCCTGCCGAAGACCATCAGCATGGGTCAGATCACCTTCGACCTCGAACGCGCCGAACTGACACGAAATGGCGCGATGGTGCGCCTGACCGAGGCCGAGGCGCAGCTTCTGAAATACCTTGCCGAACGCGCCAATGTGCCGGTGGACCGTATGGACCTCGCCAAGGACAGCGTCGATACCACCGGTCGTGCCGTGGACGTTCAGGTCACCCGACTGCGCCGCAAGATCGAGCCGGACCCCAAGAACCCGCGCTACCTGCAAACCGTGCGCGGCAAGGGCTATATGCTGGCACCGGATTAAGGCTTCGCCCTCCCTGCTCGCGAGGAGGGAGGGCCGCGAAGTGGTGTGTGGGGCAAACCACGCAAAGACATGCCCCCTCCGGCGCAGACCAACTGCGCCACCTCCCCCGCCCCGCAGGGGAGGAGGATCGGTTGAATGCGCATACCCCGTCTCAAATTCTGGCCGCAGGCCATCAAGCGCAAGATCCCCAAGACGCTGTGGGGCCGCGCCCTGCTGATCATCGTCCTGCCCGTCGCCCTGATGCAGGTGGCGGTGACCTGGGCCTTTTTCGACATGCACTGGGAAACCGTTACCGCCAAGCTGTCGGAAGGATTGGTCGGAGACGTCGCCTGGGCCGTCGATGCCTACAAGGCCGATCCGACGCCGCAGACCATGGCCACCATCTCCGCCGCCGCGCAGAAGTCGATGCAGCTATCCATCGTCTATCAGCCCGGCCGCGCCCTGCCCGAAAATCGCCGGCGCAACGCCTGGGCCGCGCTCGACCGGTCGCTGAAACGCGCGCTCAATGAGCAACTGGATGACCCCTTCTGGTTTGACACGACCCGCTATGCCGGGTCTGTCGATATCCGCGTCAAGGTGAAGGATGGCGTCATCCGGGTGATTGCGCCGCGTGAGCGCGCCTTCGCCACCCGCGCCCATATCTTCGTACTGTGGATGACGGGCGCGACCCTGCTTTTGACCGCCGTGTCGATCCTGTTTATCCGCAATCAGGTGCGCGCCATCGAGCGTCTGTCCGTCGCAGCCGAAAAGTTTGGCCGCGGCGAAGACGACCCCAATTTCAAGCCCTATGGGGCATCCGAAGTACGCGCCGCGGCGCAGAACTTCCTCAAGATGAAGTCGCGCATCCAGCGCCATATCGAACAGCGCACCACGCTTCTGGCTTCGGTGAGCCACGACCTGCGCACCCCCCTGACGCGGCTGAAACTGGAACTGGCTATGGCCCCGCCCGACGCGGCGACCGAACGCATGAAGCAGGACGTGTCGGAAATGGCCTATATGATCGACGAATATCTGGCCTTTGCGCGCGGCGAAATGCAGGAAAGCCCGCAAACGACATCCGTTAACGCTCTGCTGGAAACCGTCGTGGACGGTGCCCGCCGTGCCGGGCATCAGCCGGAATTTGTCCCCCTGTCCGAAGACGTCGAAACCTCGATTCGCGTCATGGCGCTCAGCCGTGCCCTGTCCAATCTGGTGATGAACGGCTTTCACTACGCCACTCAGGTGCGCGTCTCTGCCGAAATCGAGCATAAGGCGGGCGGCAAGCAGTCGCTGCATATCTATGTCGATGACGACGGCCCCGGCATCCCGCCCGAAAAGCGCGAAGAGGCGCTCAAGCCGTTTTCACGTCTGGATGATGCGCGCAATCAGAACAAGAAGGGCGTCGGACTGGGGCTGGCCATCGCCCGCGATACGGTGCGCAGCCACGGCGGCGAACTGAACCTCGATCAGAGTCCGCTGGGCGGCCTGCGCGCCGATATAGGCATACCGCTGATCAGTTAAATGCAACCGCGCGTTAACCCTGTTTTCTAACCCTTTATTGACCATATGGGCCCATTGTGCACGCTAAAGCCGAAAAAATGATCGGCTTTCCCAGAACAGAAGGTTCCCAATGGCCAAGGCCTCCACGCATCGAACGGTTGCCCGTTCCCGCGCCCCCCTGAAGGCGTGCGGTGAGTGCAATCTGTGCTGTAAGGTCTATGACGTCGAGGACGTCGGCAAAAAGGCCGGGAAGCTATGCAACCACACGCGTGAAAACGCCGGCTGCGGTATCTGGGGGCTTCACCCGCAAATTTGTCAGGATTTCAAATGCTTGTGGCTGAAACACGATGACCTGAATGGTCTGTGGCGGCCCAACATAGCCGGCTTTGTCCTGCGTCTTGAGCCGAATGGCACCACGCTGAATGTCGATGTGGACCCGGCACGCCCGGACTCGTGGCGGCAAGCCCCCTACTATGCGCAGTTCAAGCTGTGGGGCGAAGGCATCCTGCGTAATGAGAGCCTTGTCGTCGTCTATGCGCCGGAAGGGCTTTACGTCGTTACCCCCGACGAGGACCTGTTCCTGCGCCAGCCCAGACGCGGCGACATACTGGAAACCGGTATGGAAATGACACTGTTCGGCCCTCGCGCCTTCGCCCGCGTCGTACCCGCCGCCAAGGGCCGCGACGCCCTGCGGGCTTAAGCATCAGAAAAAGGCCTCTCCGCGTTGGCGAAGAGGCCTTTTTTCAGCTTAGAGCGATGTGCGGAAAAGTGTGAGCGGTTTTCCGCAAAAACATCGCGACAAAACAAAAATTTAGAGCGAAATGGCGTTTCCACCGAAAGTCATTTCGCTCTAATCCTGCTCGACGCTGCCCGCACCGCTGATGCGGGTATCGAGTTGCGCCGGGCGGGTTTGCAGATCGACATTGCCCGATCCCGAGACATCGACCTTGACCTTGCCGGTCGGAGCGATGGTGGCATCCCCTGAGCCAGAGATGCTGACATCGGCGTCTTCGACGCTGAGACCAGACAAATCGGCTTCGCCCGCACCGGTGATGTCGAGCTTCAGCGCCTTGGCCTTGCCCGTCACTTCGGCCGAGCCGGAGCCGCTGATACGCAGATCAATCGTCGGCTGGTCGTAGGCGCTGACCCGGAGGTCGCCGGAACCGGAAATCTCGAAATCCTTCACTGAAGGCGCCGTGATGACGATTTTCAGTTCGTCGCTGGCGTGGGCTTCGATATGGCCCGGCCCGAAGCGGAACTGCACCACCTTTTCGACATCCGGCCCATCGGCCAGATAGAGACGGCCGTTTTCGAGACGCACCCGGTCGGTCAGGGCCTTAGGGCCGTTGACAGTCACCGAAGGCGTGGCCCCCTGAGTATAGACCACCTCAGCCGGGACGTCGATTTTGAGCTGTTCACTACCGCTCCACACAAGGGTGCGCGTCACAGTGGGCGCGATATCGGCCTTGGTAGTCTTCATGAAGTGGATGTTATTGTTTCCATCTCCCACATCCGACAGGGTCCACACCCCGCCGTTTTTGGCGATGTCATGGCTGGCCAGACCGGCGGCACCGGCGAGGCACGCGACCGACAGGACGAAGG
>NZ_JAIWNX010000217.1 GCF_020217185.1 Asticcacaulis sp. | reverse complement strand
CGGAGCCGGAAATAATGGCAAGTTTACGGATCATCATGGTCTTCCCTCCTCCGATCAGGCGTTCTGCGCATCAAGCGCGGGTTTCAGCAGGCGATAGTGCAGACGGGCGTACCAGACGAGACCGTTGACCAGCCACACGCTGACGATAGCGGTAAGGCCGGCAATGGTAACGGCCAGAGCCATCCCGCCGACACCGCCCAGAAGCGCGGCAAACACACCGCCCGGCATCCAGAAGGCCCCGGTGGCGAAGACGACGCCGCTGGCGATAAAGATACCGATGGCGCTCATGAAGAAGCCAAACAGGGTGCCGATGACGCCCATCAGCAGCGGCAGCAGGATCAGGATGTCGATGGCCCCAAGCCCCAGAACGGCAAACACCGCGCTGACCGCCGAAGACGGCGACTTGGTGTCTTCCCACTGTTTCAGGCCGATTTCGGCCCGCAGTTCGCGCGCCAGCCGCGCCGGATCACCCAGGGCAGCGGCCACTTCGGCCTCGCTGCGACCGGCGGCGACGCCGTCCGTGAAATGGGCTTCGTAGTCGGCGACCACATCGGCGATGGAGGCGGCGGGCAGGCCCGTCAGGCCTTGCTTGAGCCGATTGATAAATTCGTTGCGGGTCATGTCCCTTACCCCTCTTGCGTTTCGGTAGGAGCCGGTTGCGGCTCAGGCGGTGCGGCATCCAGCAGCGCATCGACGCTGCGGGCAAAGCCGCGCCATTCAGCGGCCTGCGCCGCCAGTGCCGCGTGACCGGCCTCGGTCAGGCGGTAATATTTGCGCGACGGCCCCGATGAGGATTCGACCAGTCGCGTATCGACCAGCCCGTCGCTCTGCATCCGCCGCATCAGCGGATAGATGGTGCCTTCACCCATGCCGATCGCATCGGACAGGGTGGAGGCGATTTCATAGGCGTAGCTCTCGTTGCGGGCCAGAAGCGCCAGCACGCACAGGCCGAGCACGCCTTTCTTCAGTTGAATGTCAATGGTTTCAGCCATCTCCGGTTTCCTTTCGACGGAGCCGTGTGCGCCCCGTGATGAAGAGGTGTATATGACAAGCTACTATTTATTGCAAGATACCATTTTAAAACATGTACCATTTGTAATGTAGTAGCCATTACCAACAGGTAGCTTGCCAAACCTCCTGGGGGTCGATGAAATGAAAGGGAACGCGGCTTGGGCCTCGACACCTGCCCGCGAAAGGCGCAAATGAGGGCCCATGACTCACGATCCCCTAGCCCTCCCCGATGCCCCCAAAGCCAACTGGGTCGATCTCTACGCGCCCGCCCCCCTGCGCCCGTGGCTGAGGCTGGGGCGTTTCGACCGCCCCATCGGTATCTGGCTGCTGTTCCTGCCGGGCGCGATGGGACTGGTTTTTGGCGCCGCGAATCCGCTGTCGCTGGAGGTGGCCTATAGGCTGGTCCTGTTTGCGCTAGGCTCCGCTTTGATGCGTGGGGCGGGCTGCGCCTATAACGACTTTGTGGACCGCGATTTCGATGCGCAGGTCGAACGCACGCGCCTGCGCCCCATCCCGTCCGGGCAAATCAGCCCCAAACAGGCGTTACTGTTCGTCGCCCTGTCCGCGCTGACCAGCCTTGTCATCCTGCTGCAACTGGGCCCGACCGCCATCTGGCTGGGGGTGGCGTCTCTGGGGCTGGTCGCCGCCTATCCCTTTATGAAGCGCATCACCTGGTGGCCGCAGGCGTGGCTGGGCCTGACCTTCAACTGGGGCTTTTTGATGGGCGTCGCCACCATGACGGGGACACTGAGCCTTGCCGCGGTCATCTTCTATGCGGGTCTGATCTTCTGGACCTTGGGGTACGACACCATCTACGCTTATCAGGACATAGAGGACGACGCCATGATCGGTGTCAAATCCTCGGCCCGCGCCTTAGGCAGCAAAGGCAAAAGCGGCGTTTCCCTGTTTTACGCCGCAGCCGTGGCCCTGACCGGCGTAGGGGCCATACTCGGCGGCCTGAGCTGGCCGCTCTATGCCGGGCTGGCGGCCGTGTGTCTGCACCTGTTCTGGCAGGTCAACACCTTGCGAATCGACGACAACACGCGTCTTCTGAAGCTGTTCAAGGCGAATCGCGAAACCGGCCTGTTGTGGGTCGCGGCCATCCTGATCGGGCACTGGTCGGTTTAATCAATGGGCGACCCTAAGGAGTTAGACATGCGGATGAGACCGCACCTGCTGATCACGGTCGCGTTTTGCGCGCTGACTCTGGCGTCCTGCTCGCGAAAGGACGAGGCGCATAAGGATGACGCCCCGCCCGTGGCCGCCGCACCGCTTGAGTTTGCGCAAACGACCCCGGATGCCGAGGTCAAGCTGACCTTCCCCGAAGCGATCAAAGCCTTCCCGGACCTGCACAATCGCCTGTATTCCGAAGGCCAGAGCGAGCTTAAGGCCTTTGGCGATCAGGCGGCCAAGGATCGCAAGGAACTGAGCGCTGCGGGTTCCGAACCGCCGCCCTATTTCCGTTCGATCTCCTGGACCCTGCCGGCGCAGTCCGAGCATCTGGCCTCGCTCTATGCCGAGCAGTCGGAATTTACCGGCGGCGCCCACCCGAACGCCAATTATCAGAGCGTGCTGTGGGACAAGACCGCCAAACAGGCCATCGACGCGCGCCTGTTGTTCGCGCCCAATGCCGACCTCGCTGCGGCTGACGCCTTCCTGTGTCGTCAGATCGAGGCCGAGCGGTCGCGCCGCAATCAGACCCCGACGACGCAGACCGCCACCGGCTTCACCTGCCCCAAGCTGATCGACAGCCATCTGGCGTTGGTGGCTTCCACCACATCTGGCAAGATCGGCGCGATCGAGGCCCTGTTCGCTCCTTATGAGGTCGGCCCCTATGCCGAAGGCGCCTATCAGATCCGCGTGCCACAGGCGGTGCTGCGCGGCCTGATCAGTCCGGCCTATGCGGCGGATTTTGCGGGGGAACCCGCGCCGCCCCCCACGGCCACTCAATGAGCGAACCGGCGGCATTTATCCGCGCCCACACCACCCCTCTGCCGGTCCCCTCCCTGCCCGACCTGAGCCTCTACCAAGCAGCGGAGGTGACGAGCCTGTGGGAGATGACCGAGGCCGAACTGCTGCAAAACGGTCTGGCCCCGCCCTTCTGGGCCTTTCCGTGGGCCGGCGGTCAGGCGCTTGGCCTGTGGCTCAGGCAAAACCCGCACGTCGTCAAGGGCAAGCGGGTACTCGATCTGGCCTGTGGCTCCGGGCTGGTCGGTATAGTGGCGGCGAAGCTGGGGGCGGCGCAGGTCATCGCCAATGATATCGACCCGTTCGCCGGGGCCGCCGTGGCGCTCAATGCGGCTCTGAACGGCGTGAATGTCACCTTTGACGGGGCTGATCGACTGGCGGAAGCGCCTCCCGCCGTCGATGTCATTCTGGCTGGGGATATCTGCTACGAAAAGTCGATGACGGCGGCCATGCTGACATTTTTGCGTAAGAGCCGGGCGCTGGGTATCGCCGTCTATGTCGGCGACCCGCACCGCAGCTACTTCCCCGGCGAAGGGCTGGCCCGGCTGGCGACCTTCGACATCCACACCGACACCCAAATCGAAGACCGCGCCGTCAAACCCGCCAGCGTCTGGAGCCTGATATGAGCGAACATCACAAGATCGACTATGTCGAATGGCAGGCCACCGCCCTGCCCGAAACCAAAGCCTTCTATCATCAGGCGTTTGGCTGGAATTTCATTGATTACGGCCCGACCTATGCCGCCCTGTCCGAGGCCGGTCTCGACGGCGGTTTCGACGCCGATAACGGGCCGGCCAAGCCTCTGGTTATCCTCTATTCTGAAAACCTCGAAGCGTCGCGCGACATGGTTCTAGGCGCGGGCGGACACCTGACGCAGGACATCTTCAGCTTCCCCGGTGGCCGGCGTTTTCATTTCACCGATCCGTCGGGCAATGAACTGGGCGTATGGAGCGACAAATAGGGGTTGCCGCCCCTGCCCTGGCTTGCCATAAGGGCCGGGGCCCCACTCGCGCGTATTGAAATGACCGACACCCTGCTTGCCGATGTCAAAACCCGCTGGACGCAACTCCGCCGCGGCAAATGGGGCGACGACTCTCTGATGCAGGTTCTGGGACGCGAGCCCGTGATGCGCTGGCTTCTGGGCTTTGCCGTCCTCTGTCTGGCCTGTTTCAACTTTGCGCGCGACCTCAATGATCCGCCCAATGCCTTCTGGGACGAAAGCTACTACGTCACGGCGCTGGAACGCTACGAAGGCCATATTGCCTCTTACGCCTCGCACCCGCCTCTGGGCTTCATGCTGATGAAGGTCGGTCGCGACCTTGTCGGGGATGCCCAAAAGGCCGACAGCCGTTTTCTGGCCGAGGTCAAAAAGACCGACACCCGCAAAATTCCCAAAGGCTACAGCTTTACCGGCGTGCGCCTGATGGGGGGCCTGTTCGGGGCGGCCGGGGCGGTTCTGTTCTATCTGATCTGCCTGACCATAACGCGCGAAGCCTTTTCCGCCGCTATATTCAGCCTGCTCTACGTGTTTGAAAACGCTCTGATTGTGCATTTCCGCGCCGGGCATCTCGATCCGTTCCAGATTACCTTTGCACTGGGCGGCATACTGGTGTGGTTGCGCGCCTTCTGTGACCCGCAAAAGGACAGTTGGAAGCACGCCGCCCTGTTCGGCGCGCTGATCGGCCTGAGCTTTATGGTCAAGGTCAATACGATCGTCCTGCTGGCGCTTCCGGCTTTTACCGCCCTGCGCGACCTGATGCGCAGCCGCTGGCCGATGGACCGCACGATCGGCCATATCGCCGCCAAGGCCGTGGCCGTTTCCGCCAGCTTTACCGCCATCATGGTGTCGATCTTTGTGCTGCACACCGTGCTCAATCCGGTGGCACCGGATTTCAAAAGCGATGCCGGGCGCAAGGACGCCCCCTTCATCACCGAGCCTTACAAGGCGTGGCTGGAACAGCGCGGCCCCCTGACACCTCAGGTGTTATACGATGCCACCAATGGCTATTTCCGCTTCATGAACAATGACTTCACCGGCATTGTCAAAACGGAAAAGAACGGGTCCAATCCGGCCCTGTGGCCGCTGATGCACAAGAACATCACCTATCGCTGGGACGCCCATAATGGCCGCACCAGCTATGTGCAGATGGCAGGCAACCTGTTCAACTGGACGCTGGGCGGCCTGGCGCTGTTGGGCACGCTGGTGCTTCTGGCCCAGCGAACCTTCCAGAAAAAAGCGTGGCTTGATACGCACGATATGGACATGGCGGCCGCCATTGTCGGCATGTGGGTCGTCTTCATGCTAATCCACATCTGGCTTGGCACGCAGCGGGTCATGTATATCTACCATTATTTTGCGGGCCTGCTGCTCAGCTTCATGCTTTTGCCCCTGCTCTATCAGGTGCTAAAAAGCCGCTTTGCCTGGATCGAAAAGCACAAGGACTACGTGCTGGGGGTGGTGTGCATCGGGGCTGCGGCGGGCTTTATGTGGATCGCTCCGCTGACCTACCATCAACCCTTGACTCGCGCCGCCTGCGAAGCGCGCAATGTCCCTTTCAAAATGGTGCCCTGCCAACCCCGGCTGAAACCGACCCCTTCTCCCTCATCTTAAGCGCGTACCGTCTTCAAAAGGCCCCAAAGCCTGATAAGGTCATCTGTCTATTAAGGAGCGACGGATGACACTGAAGGCTTTGGCATTAGGGGTAATGCTGGCGGTTGGGCTGAGCGGCGCGGCGATGGCCGAGCCCCTGAAAGCCGGAGCGCCGGGTGCACAGTTCGCCCACCTATATTCCGACCTGCCCGTCGATCCTCAGGCGCGCTTTGGCCGCCTGTCCAACGGCATGACCTATGTCCTCTATCCCAACGCCGCTCAGCCGGGCAAGGTGGTGATGCGTTTGCGCATCGGGGCCGGGCCGCTGGACGAAGCCGACGAAGAAAGCGGCATTTCCTACCTCATCACCTTCATGGCCTTTTCCGGCTCATCCCACTATCCCGACGGCGACCTGTTCCGGCAGCTTGAGCGTCAGGGTATCCAGATGGGGGCGGGTCAGCAGACCCTGACCGAGGAAGGCGAAACCAGCTATCAGATCGCCTTGCCGCGCAATGATGCGGCGACGCTGGATACCGGTTTCAATGTGATGTCGGACATGGCCTTCGGTTTGACCTTCCCCGAAACGGCGGATCAGCGCGACCGCGCGCTGGTGGTCACGCAACTGAACACTGCCGATCAGCCGGTGCAGCGCCGCTATGACGAGTGGCTGCGCACCGCCTTTGCCGGTCAGCTCCTGCCAGAACGACCGCAAAAAGGTCTGCGCGACATCGTACTCTATACGCCGCGTGAACAGGTCCGCCGCTTCTACGACACCTATTACCGCCCTGAGCGCGCCACCCTGATCATTGTGGGCGACATCGACGCCACCGCGCTGGAAAAGCGTATCGAAAAGACCTTCGGTGCGTGGAAGGCCAGGACTCCGGCCCCTGCGACGCGAGATGCCGGCGCCTACACACCCAAAGGGCCGCGCGGCACCACCTATTTTGAACCCGGCCTGCCGGAGATCATTGACATCGCCTGGCTCAAACCCGCCGAAACGCGCTTTCAGAACCGCGAGGCGGTGCGTGATATGATGCGTGAGCATCTGGCGCTGGCCGCGCTCGATAACCGGCTGGAGCGCGTCGCCGCCCGCCCGGACAGTGCCTTTGCCCGCGCCGGTCTCAACCGTCAGTCCTTTCAGCGCACCGGCGAAAGCCTCAGCCTGATGGTCATGCCCAAGCCCGGTGAAACGCAAAAGGCCCTTAACGAGGCCCTGACTCTGGCGCGGCAGGTCGGCGAATACGGCTTCAGCGACGCTGAATTTGCGCGCGCCGCCGCCGATTATGAAGCCGGGCTGCGTCAGCGCGCCGATAGCGCCGCCACGCGCTCGAACGAGTGGATCGCCGACATGATCGCCGGGTCTATCGGTGATCGCTACGTGATCAACTCCCCGGCGCAGGACCTGCAATTCTATCTGGACCTCAAGCCCGAACTGTCGCGAGAAGCCATCAACAGCTACATGAAGGCCCTGATGCAGCGCGATGGTCCGCTGATATCGGTCAGCGGCCCCGCCCCGGTGGCCGGGCTGGATGCCGCAGCCTTAGAAAAGACCTATGCGGCGCTGGAAAAGGCGCCCGTCACCGCGCCGGAGGCCGAAACGGCCAAGGCCTGGGCCTATGCTGATTTCGGCGCACCGGTCGCCCCCATCCGCACCGAACAGGACGCAGCGCTGGGCACGACGCGCCTGATCTATGCGAACAGCGTGAAGGTGACGATCAAGCCGTCGAAGCTGCAAGCCGGGTCGGTGATGGTCAGCGTGCGCGCTCTGGGCGGGTTGAAGCGTTTGTCACCCAAAACACCGGATGCGGCCTTCGCTCTGAACTTCTACGATATTTTTCAGGGCGGCCTGAAAAATATGTCGGCCAGCGAGATCGAAGAATCGCTGGCGGGCATGAATTTCGACCTCGCCTATCGCCTGACCGAAGACGCAGCCGTCCTGATGGGGCAAAGCACGCCGCACGATTTTGCGCGCGAAATGCAGTTGCTGCGCGCCTTCTATTCCGACGCCGCCTTCGATCCGGCCTATCTGGAGCGTCTGCGCCATTCCATGCCCGCCTATTACACCTTCGCCTCGACCAATCCGTCAGGGGTCATGGCCATGCACCTGCCGCGGCTGGTCTATGATGGCGATGCCCGCCTGACGCCACTGTCGCAGGCCGACATGCTCAGCCTCAGTAATGACCGTATCGCCGCGCTGATCCGCAATTCGCTGCGCGACACGCCGTTGGAAATCGTCATCGTCGGCGACATCACGCCGGAACAGGCGCGCCCGGCGCTGGATGCCACCTTCGGTGTCCTGCCGCCCCTGCCCGCCCGCTACACCCCCGCCCCCGACGGCGGCGAGACGGCCCGCTTCCCGACCGCAGGCCTCTATAAGACCCTCTATCATCAGGGCAGCCCCGAACAGGCACTGATGATGATCGCCTTCCCCACCACTGACCGCTACAGCGACCCGAAGACCGGTCTGGGTCTCGATCTGCTGGCTGAGGTCCTGAGCCTGCGCCACTACGAGGCCGGGCGCGCCGAAACCGGCACCACCTATGTGCCTCTGGCGCGGCATGTACCCTCCACAGGATTTAAAGGCTTCGGCTATCTGTCGGCCACGGTGCAACTCTATCCGGGGGCTGAAAGCAGCTTCTATACCGGCTTCCTCAGCCTGATCGACGGGTTGAAAAGCGCGCCGGTGACCGACGATGAACTGCTGCGCGGGCGTCAGTCGCTGCTGCGCCGGATGGCCGAAGAGGATCGCAATAACGGCTACTGGCTGGCGGCCCTGTCCGGCATCGACGCCAATGCTGGTCAGCGCGACTATGTGCTGAACCGTCAGGCGCTGCTGAACAGCCTGACCCCCGCCGACCTTCAGGACCTCGCCAAACGCTATCTCGATCCCGCAAAGGCCTTGAAGACGGTGGTGTTACCTGTGCCGAAAGGCGACTCAAAAGCCTCCTAACGCGCTCATAACGCTGGCACGCCATTTGAACCCTCACAGGCGAACCGTCCCGGAACGGCACGCTTACAGATAGAACGAGGGATAACTCACATGGCTAACGATATCGACCTGCACCTGGGCAAGCGACTGCGCCGCCGCCGCCGCCTGCTGGGCCTGACCCAGCAGCAACTGGCCCTGGCCGTCGGCATCCGCTTCCAGCAAATCCAGAAGTATGAATGCGGCGCCAACCGCATCTCCGCTGCTCGCCTGTTCCAGCTCGCCAAGGCGCTGGAAACCCCGGTCACCTATTTCTACGACGGCCTGGAAGACAATACGACCGAAGTGGCCGCCGTGCAGAACGAAGGCATCGAAGTGTTTTCGCGCAAGGAAACGCTGGACCTCATTCAGGCCTATTACCGCCTGTCGGAGCGTCCGCGCCGCCGTCTGCTCGATCTGGCCAAGTCGCTGAACACCGAAACCGAAACCGCGGCCTGATCCTTCTTCCGTCTTGAGTTCCGCCCGGCGGACGCCTACACATGCGACCGATTGAATCTGCGCAAGGTGGTCTATGGCGTCCTCAGCCGAACTCGAAACTCTGGAAGCCTTTATCCTTCGTCTGGCGGAGGCAGCGGCGGGCGTAGCCCTGCCGCTGTTCCGTTCCGTCGAACTGGGTGAGGTGAGCAAGCCCGGCCATTCGAGCGGCTTTGACCCGGTCACCGAAGCCGACAAGGGGGCCGAACGCGCCATCCGCGCCCTGATCGAGGCCGAATACCCCGATCACGGCATTATTGGCGAAGAATACGGCACGGTGCGCGCCGTAGCTGACTATGTGTGGGTGCTGGACCCCATTGACGGCACGCGCGCCTTTATCTCCGGCCTGCCGCTGTGGACCACCCTGATCGGCCTGCGCCACAAGGGTCGTCCGATTATGGGCGTCATCGCCCAGCCCTTCCTCAAGGAAATCTTCCTCGGTTCGCCCCTCGGTTCGCGCCTGATCACCCCCTCGGGATCGACGCCGCTGCGGGTGCGCGACTGCGCGTCACTGAATCAGGCCGTGCTGGCCACCACCGACCCCCACCTCTATTCGAACGCCGAAGACCCCGCCTTTACCGCCTTGCGCAAGGCGGCCAAGCTGATGCGCTATGGCTGCGACGCCTATGCCTTTGCCATGGTGGCGCAGGGCACGATGGACGGTGCGCTGGAAACCGGGCTTAAGGCCTGGGACATCGACGCCATCATTCCGGTGATCGAAAACGCCGGGGGCGTGGTGACCGACTGGGCGGGTGCGCCCGTGGGTCCTTATGGTGGTCAGGTCATGGCCGCCGGTTCACGCACCGTGCTTGAGGCCGCCATCGACCTCCTGTCGCCGGCTTCCAAGCCCGCCGAGGCGCACTGATTACGGTTTGGCGCTAGAGCGATGTGCGGAAACGGAGTTCGGCGAAGCCAAAAGTGTGAGCGGTTTTCCGCAAAAACATCGCGACAAAACAAAAATTTAGAGCGAA
>NZ_JAIWNX010000216.1 GCF_020217185.1 Asticcacaulis sp. | reverse complement strand
CCGTTGAAGAAACGAGGATTTCTCATATGTGTCAGTGACATGAGAAATCCTCGAATGGAATACCAAGAGTCATTTTCAATGACCCTTGGTATCAGGCTTGCACCGTTTCCTTTTTTAAGCCCTCAGCGTGGCGCAACAGGCATTGTTTCAGTTCGCCCTTGCACGAGCCGCAGGCCGTGCCGGCGCGCGTCGCGTCGCCGATCGCTTCGACCGTAGCCGCGCCATCGTCTATGCAGGCCAGGATGGCGTTTTCGCCCACACTGTTGCAGGCGCAGATTATGCGGCCCTTGTCCGACACGCCCGGCATCCGCCCGATCAGCAGCGCCGCACGCTGTGGCGCGCTCAGTTCCGGCTCTCCGAAGCACTCTAGCAGCCAGTCGCGCGGCGGCAGTTTTTTGTGGATCGGTGCTATGAACAATACCCGCGTCAGGCGGTCGTTTTCGACGCGCACCTGACGCCGGATGCCGCTCGTCGGGTCCTCAAGCGTCGCCGTGGCGTCAAAGTCCGCGCTATCCGGCGCGCCCGTGCCCGCCATCTCATAGCCATCGGCGTGGGCATAGGCGGTGCGACGCCAGACCGTATCCGGCTGAAACACAGGCGGCGCGCCGTCGAAATCGCGCGGCACCATCAGAAACCCATGCCAGACCTCCCCGAAAGCCCGCACCTGCGCCGGGGTGTGCTTGAACTCCGGCTGCCCGGACACGGGATCGACCGCCGGATTGATCAGCGGGTTTGAGCGACCAAAGGGCGCGAACTGCTGTGTCCAGTGCATCGGGGCGTGCAGGTTGCCGACGCGCACATCGTCGGTCACCCGCGCCTTATAGATGGCCTCGCCCTGCGCCGTCGTCACGACCGCCAGCCGTCCATCACCTATCCCCAGCCGCCGCGCATCCTTCGGGTGGATGTCCAGCGTCGGCTCGGTGATATGGCGGTTCAGTTCCGGCGCCAGCGCCGTGCGCGTCATCGTGTGCCAGTGGTCACGCACGCGGCACGAATTGAAACTGAACGGAAAGTCCGGCGTCGGCGGCTGAGCCGGGCCTCGCACCACCGGCGGCACCAGCCGCGCCCGACCATTCGGCGTGTTGAAACGCCCATCGGCGAACAGGCGCGTCGCCGGCAGGCCATCGGCCGGAAAGGGCCAGCGCACCGGCATCAGCGCGTCGTATTGCGCCTTTGACATGCCACAGAGGCCGCCCAGATCGAAAAAACGCTGCCCGTTGTTTTCAAAGGCCGTCAGCCCGGCGTGCTCGGCAAACACCTCATCCGGCCCGGCCCAGTCAAAGGCCTGCGCCCAATCCGGGTTCATCCGCCGCGCCACCTCGACAATGATGGCCCAGTCCGGGCGCACCTGCCCCGGCAGCTCGGTCAGAGCGCGTTGCCTTGAGATGACGCGCTCGGAATTGGTCACCGTGCCGTCCTTTTCGCCCCAGGCGGCTGCCGGGAGCTGGATATGGGCCATGTCCATCGTATCGGTGCGCGTCATAACGTCCGACACGACCACCAGTTCGCACTTCGACAAGGCTTCGTGGATGCGGTTGGCGTCGGGCATGGACACCTTGGGGTTGGTGGCCATGATCCAGATGGCCTTGATCTTGCCCGTGCGCACCGCCTCAAACATATCGACGGCCTTCAGGCCGGGTTTGGGCGCAAGGGTCGGCGAGCCCCAGTAGCGTTGCACAAGGGCTCTCGACGCGTCATCGAAATCCATATGCGCGGCCAGCATATTGGCCAGCCCGCCCACTTCGCGCCCCCCCATGGCATTGGGCTGCCCCGTGATCGAAAACGGCGCAGCCCCCGGCTTGCCGATCTTACCCGACAGGAGGTGGGCATTGATCAGGCTCAGCCCCTTGTGCACGCCCTGCGACGACTGGTTGGAGCCCATGGAAAACAAGCTCACCACCTTATCCGTGTGCAGAAAGGCATCATAAAACGTCTTCAGATCGGCCGGCGAGATACCACAATCCGCGGCCACGGCCTCAAGGCTCTGATCGTCGGCGGCGAGCGCGGCCATCAGGCGCGAAAAGCCCTGCGTATGCTGATCCACAAAGTCATGATCAAGCGCATCGCGCGCGATCAGATGCGCGCACAGGCCATTCCACAGGCGCACATCCGTCTGCGGGCGGATCATCAGATGCAGGTTGGCCGCCTTGGCCGTATCGGTGCGGCGCGGGTCGATGCAGACGCGGAACTGATCCTGACGCGCCTCAATGCGACGATAGAGGACCGGGTGCGTCCAGGCGGCATTGTGGCCGCTGAAGACCAGCAGATCGGCTTCGCTCAGATCGTCATAGACCCCGGGCACCAGATCGGCCCCGAAGGCCAGTTTGTGGGCGGCCACCGCCGAACTCATGCACAGGCGCGAATTGGTGTCGATATTGGCCGTACCGATATAGCCCTTGGCCAGCTTGTTGACCGCGTAATAGTCTTCGGTCAGCAACTGACCGGAGACATAAAAGGCCACGGCATCCGGCCCGTGTTCGGCGATGATGTCGCGGAAACGCCGGGCCACCTCGCTAAGCGCCGCGTCCCATGTCGTATCGACAAAACCCTGTGGCGTGCGACGGCGCGGGCTGAGCAATCGCCCCTCCAGTCCGAAGGTCTTGCCGAGCGCCGTGCCCTTGGAACAGAGCCGCCCCTGATTGGCCGGATGCGCCCCATCGCCCCGCACGGTCATCTGACGGCCAGCAAGCGTCGCTTCGACGCCGCAACCGACGCCGCAATAAGGACAGGTGGTAGATTGGGTGGTGGTCATTGAACCTCTCCCCGTCTCCCTTTAGGGAAAGGGGTTTAACGCAGTCCGAGAAAAATCCGGGCGTTTTCAATCTTCAGCGGCACGGTGGGCGTACAGCCCTTTCCCGCATCGGCCCCGACGGCTTCACCCGTTTCGAGGCTGAACGACCAGTTGTGCAGCGGACAGGCGATATGACGACCGTGCACGATGCCTTCGGACAAAGGACCGCCCTTGTGCGGGCATTTGTCCATCACGGCGTAATAGTCATTATCCACGGTACGAAAGACGGCGATGGCCCCCTTGTCCGTCTCGACCCGCCGGGCCCCCTGATACGGCACCTCCGCCGCCGCCCCGACATCCAGCCACGTCAGCGGTGGCGTTTGCAAAGCCAGATCGCCGCTCATCGCGCTATCTCCTTCTTTTCGCTGCGCAGATCCGCCAGCGGTGAAAACACCTTGGCTGGTTCGGACTGAGGGGCGTGCTCCGCCCACGGATCGACCTGAAACACGGCCTGTGACTCCAGAAAGCGCGCCATCAGGGCCTTGCGGGCCTCTTCATCGAACAGTCTGGCCTTGATCGCCTCAAGGCCCACACGCTCGATCCACGGCGCGGTGCGCTCCAGATACCAGGCGTCTTCGCGGTAGAACTGTACAAAGGCCATCGAGTATTCGCGGGCCTCGGCCTCGGTCGCCACCTTGCACAACAGGTCCGTCCCGCGCAGGTGGATACCGCCATTGCCACCGACGTGCAGCTCATAGCCGGAATCGACGCAGATGACGCCGAAGTCCTTGATCGTCGCCTCGGCGCAGTTGCGCGGGCAACCTGAGACCGCCATCTTGAACTTGTGCGGCATCCAGGAACCCCAGGTGTCCTGCTCCAGCCGGATACCCAGCCCCGTCGAATCCTGCGTCCCGAAGCGGCACCATTCCGACCCGACGCAGGTTTTCACCGTGCGCAGCGCCTTGGCATAGGCGTGGCCCGACACCATGCCAGCGGCATTGAGATCGGCCCAGACGGCGGGTAGGTCCTCTTTTTTGACGCCGAAAATATCGAGGCGCTGCCCGCCCGTCACCTTGACCATGGGCAGGTTGAACTTATCAACGACATCGGCAATGGCGCGCAACTCCCTGGCCGAGGTGACGCCGCCCCACATGCGCGGCACGACGGAATAGGTGCCATCTTTTTGAATATTGGCGTGGTTACGCTCATTGACGAAGCGCGAACGCGGATCGTCCTGATACTCACGCGGCCACGCACACAGGAGGTAGTAGTTCAGCGCCGGGCGGCACGAGGAACAGCCATCCGGCGTCTCCCATTTCAGCGCCTGCATGACATCCGGGATGGTCTTCAGCGCCTGCTCGACGATCGCCTGACGCACGACCGCGTGGCCATGATGCGTGCATTTGCACATCGGCTTGGGGCCGGTCTGCGCCTTGAAGGCATCGCCCAGAGTGACCTTCAGCAACTGTTCGACAATGCCGGTGCACGAGCCGCACGACGCCGACGCCTTGGTGCAGCCGCGTACCTTATCCAGCGTGTCCGCGCCGCCGCTGATGGCCGCGACCACCGTACCCTTGCTCACGCCGTTGCAGCCGCACACTTCCGTGTCGTCGGGCCATGCCGCAACGGCGGCGTTAGGGTCCACGCCGGCCAGCGCCTCCGTCACCGCCTGACCGAAAATCAGGGTGTCACGAATCTCACCAATGCTTTCGCCCTTTTTGATCAGGTCGAAATACCAGCCGCCGTCCGCCGCCTCACCAAACAGCACCGCGCCCACAAGCTGGTCATTCTTGATGACGATGCGCTTATAGACGCCGCGCGCCGGGTCACGGAACACGATGTCTTCGCAACCGTCGCCGCCGTTGAACTGCCCGGCCGAATAGAGATCGACGCCGGAGACCTTAAGCCGCGTCGCCAGTTCCGAGCCCAGATAGGCCGCCTGCGGGTTCTTACCGGTCAGCACATCGGCCAGCGTGCGGCACATGTCCCAGATGGGCGCCACAAGGCCGTAGCACTGCCCGCGGTGCTGCACGCATTCGCCGACCGCAAAAATGAAGGGGTCGCTGGTGCGCATCTGGTCATCGACGACGATGCCGCGCTCGACCGTCAGACCGGCCGATTTGGCGGGTTCCACATGCGGGCGGATACCCACCGCCATGACCAGCAGCGAGGCCGGAATCACGCGCCCGTCCTTGAGTTTCAGCCCTTCTACGTGGGTTTCGCCCAGTATGGCCTCGGACTGCGCGTTCAGCACGGCTGACACACCGCGTTCGGCCAGCGCCTTTTCCAGCAACCGTCCGGCGGCCGCATCGAGTTGCCGCTCCATCAGCACATCGACCAGATGGATCACCGTGGCCTTCATGCCGCGTTTGGCCAGACCGTAGGCGGCCTCCAACCCCAAAAGTCCGCCGCCGATGACCACTGCCTCGCCGCCTGCCTCCGCCGCCTTCTGCATCAGATCGACATCGTGCAGGTCGCGGAAGGCCACGACGCCCGACAAATCCGCGCCGGGCAGAGGCAGGCGGATCGGGTCGGAACCGGTAGCGAGGATCAGACAGTCGTAAGCGATCGTCTGACCGTCATGCAGCACCACCCGCCGGGCTTCGCGGTCAATGCCCTGCACCCAAGATCCGAAATGCGTCTTCACGCCATTGAGGTCGTACCAGTCCTGCGAATGGGTGACGATCTGTTCAAACGTCTTTTCGCCCGCCAGCACCGGCGAGAGCTGTATGCGGTCGTAGGTGGCGCAAGACTCGGCACCGATGATCGAAATGTCGAACATACGATCATCGCGTTTGAGAATCTCTTCGACGATACGGCCACCGGCCATGCCCGCGCCAATGACGACGATCCGGGGTTTGGCCACAGGCTCAGAATGAAAGGCCATGGGATTGCTCCAATGCGAGCGCGTGGGAATTGAGCCAAAAAAAATCCCGCACCCCTTTGACGCCGTAGCGTTTCAGGAGTGCGGGACATCTTTGTCCGATGAAGGCTCAAACGCGCCGCCGTTGGCGCTTCTGAGCAAATGTCGTGGATCGACCTTGATCCGTAGCTTTATTGGGCCACAGGACGCGCGCCCTGTCAATCGGCGATTTTTGCGCCTGCGAGATTGGGATTCCGCCACGAAAACCTATGGCCGTCTGACCCGGAACACCCCCCCGTCGAACAGGGTATTGGGCGGCATCAGGACCGGATCGGGCGCGGCCGGTAACATCCACGGTGCATCGGCCCCGCCCTCGTCCTTCTCATCCTCGACAGGCAGTGACAGGCCGAGCGGGGCCGCCGCCTGCCGCCACAGGTCCGGGCGATAGACCCGCCGCGCAATGGCGTCGAAATCGTGGCTCCCCTCCGTCAGGCCCCAGCGCACAAACTGCCCGATGAACCATTTGGCGTGGCTGATCCACGGGAAGGTCGCCGTCTGCGGATCAAGGATCAAACCGGCCCCGCCGGGCGCCAGCGCCGCCTGAATAGCCTCCAGCGGCGCGCGCACATAGGCCTCACGGCTGAGGATCAGGGCCAGTTCGTCGGCATGGGCCGGATCAATCGCCCACTGCCCGGCCCGCAACAGGGCACGCGTCAGGGCCACGGCCGCCTCAGGATGCTCTTCGGCCCAGACACCGCGCAGAGCCAGCACCTTTTCGGGCTTCAGCGTCCAGAAGGCCGGGTCGGAGAACAGCACCACGCCGTCACCATTCAACTCCGCCATCTGTGGCCAGGGGGAACCGGAGCAGAAGCCGTCAATCACCCCGTCGCGCAGGTGATCGGCCATGCGTGACGGCGGCAGAACCACCCATTGCACCTGCCGGTCGGGGTCGATCCCCCCGGCCGCCAGCCAGTGACGCAGCACGAAATGGTGCGGCGAATAGTTGAACGGAATGGCCAGGGTCACCTTGCCTTCGCTGACGGCGCGCCGGTGCTGGATCACCAGCCGCAGGGCGCGCGCCGACTCCAGCAGGGTCGAGGCCCCCAGCCCTTCAAACACCTCTTTCAGTTTGGAGGAAATGACCACCGAATTGCCATTGGCCCCCAGCGCCATGGGCGCGATGATGTGCCCAATGGCGGGCCCAAGCCCCAGCCCGCGCGCCAGCGGCAGCGTCGCCAGCACATGCGCACCATCCAGCAGGCCGTAGGACAGCTTGTCCCGAATATTCGACCAGTTGGCTTCGCGGCTGAGCGAAACATCCAGCCCTTCCGCGCTGTAAAAGCCCAGCGCTTCGGCCAGCACGACCAGAGCGGCGTCGTTGAGCGGGCTGAAACCGATACGTACACTCAGCATCCGTCGTCCCTCTTCTTCAGCAGGTCGGAAATGGCGAGGATGTCCTCGGCGATGGCCGCGATGGGGCGGCCTGAGTCCATGGCGTGCTTGCGCATCAGGCGATAGGCCTCCTCTTCGCCGATGCCGCGTGAGGTCATCAGCACCCCCTTGGCGCGGTCAATGGTCTTGCGCGCCGCCAGATCGGCCCGCGCCTTCGACAGGTCATGGCGCAGGGTCTGCATCAGGTTGAAACGATGCGCAGCCACCGACAGGATGGAGGCGACGCGATTGGGCGCATAGCCGTCCACCACATAGGCCGCCACCCCGGCCTCCAGCGCCTGCGCCGTCGTATTGGCATCCGAACGGTCCACAAACATGGCCACAGGGCGCGGCGCGTGTTCATGGGCGATCTGAAGCGCATCCAGCGTATCGCGATCCGGGCTTTCGCAGGCGATGATGACCATGTCCGGGTTGATCTCGCTAAGGCGGGCCAGTTCAAAGCGCGGCCAGATGTGCAGGGTCGCGCCATGCAGGCTGTCGTCCAGCCGCAAACCCTCGGCCACAAGGGCCGCACGCGCGTCGTCGGGATCGATGATCAGCACATTCACGGGGAATTATCCGGCAGGGAGAGGGTATCGGGTACACCCCACCGCGCTGCGGGGCGTCGATTCTGCTCCTACGGCTAATGCCAACCTGCCGCCGGGCGCAAGCGAAAAATTTTGACCTTTCCCGCAACGCAAAATCGCGCCTTGACAGGGTCTGCCTGAGTGACTTAGCCTTTGGCCAGCGATTGGGGAACTGGCCAACGGCGGTCAGCCTCCGGAATGAACCGGACCGTCGTCTTCGCCCGAAAAAGTCTCCCCATTGCCGCGGCGGCCTTTGCACTGCCCGGATCGACGCCGCAGGTTTATCCATGATTTCCAAAGACTTCCTCAAAGCCGGACACGCGCCTACGCTGGTCTCGGCCTTTCTCTATTTCGACATGAGCTTCATGGTCTGGGTGCTGCTGGGCGCTCTGGGCGTGCAGATCGCCAGCGATCTGGGCCTCACCCCGGCGCAAAAGGGCTTCATGGTTGCCGTGCCCATCCTGACCGGGGCCTTGCTGCGGCTGGTGGCAGGTGTGATGGTCGATCGTATTGGCCCCAAGACGACGGGGGCGATCGCTCAGGCCATCGTCATTGGCGGGTTGCTGGCGGCCTTTGTGCTGAAAATCGACTCCTATGCCGGTGTGCTGATGCTGGCCGGCGTGCTGGGCGTCGCCGGGGCGTCGTTTGCGGTCGCCTTGCCCCTGGCATCCCGCTGGTATCCGCCGCAGTATCAGGGCGTGGCCCTGGGCATTGCCGGTGCGGGTAATTCCGGCACGGTGTTCGCCTCGCTGTTTGCGCCGTCGCTGGCCAAGGCCTTTGGCTGGAGCACGGTCTTCGGTCTGGCGGCCCTGCCGCTGATCGCAGCCTTTATCTTTTATATGCTGTTTGCCAAGGATGCGCCCAATCCGCCCGCCCCCAAGCGTCTGGATCAGTATTTTGGCGTCCTCAAACAACAGGATGCGTGGTGGTTCCTGTTGTTCTACGGCGTGTCCTTTGGCGGCTTTGTGGGCCTCAGCTCCTCGCTCAACATCTATTTTAACGCTGAATACGGCCTCGATCCGGTCAAGGCCGGCTTTTTTACCGCGGCTTGCGTCTTTGCCGGTTCGCTGTTCCGGCCGGTGGGGGGCAGCGTTGCCGACCGCATCGGCGGCATCCGCACCCTGTCGATTATGTACGTGGTCGCGGCCATTGCCCTCATCATCATCAGCTTCCGCCTGCCGACCGAATTCACCGCCCTGTTGTTCCTGATCATCGGTATGGGGGCGCTGGGCATGGCCAACGGCGCGGTGTTTCAACTGGTGCCGCAGCGCTTTCGCGCCGAAATCGGCGTGATGACCGGCCTTGTCGGCATGTTTGGCGGCATCGGCGGCTTCTATCTGGCCACCAGTCTGGGCCTGTCAAAACAGGCTCTGGGGTCCTATCAGCCGGGCCTGATTGGCTTTGCGGCGCTGGCCCTGATCGCCTTCGGCGGCCTGACCCTGATCAAGCGCCGCTGGCGCACCACCTGGGGCGGGGCACTTGAGAATGTACGGATATAGGTGATGATGCAGGCGGTGATCCTCGAGGGGGCGGCGGATCACCGCCAGACGCAATGCCTGACGGACCTTGGCCCGCCCGAACCTGACCGGCGACACCTGTTCAACATTTTCGGGCTTTCCACACCCGCGCACCTGCCCTTATAGTCTTACCTAGCGTCACAGGGGCGTCTGTTTACAAGGGGCAACACATGGGCTTTGTCGAAGCGGTAAAAAGCGGTCTGAAAAACTACGCCACGTTTTCGGGGCGCGCCACGCGGTCTGAATTCTGGTGGTTTGCGTTGTTTCAGTTCATCGTCATTCTGGTTCCGGCCGCGTTGGGCATTTCAGAACGTGCAAACGGCAGCTTTGGTATTTTTTCCACCTTGCAATTGCTGATATCGCTGGGCCTGTTCCTGCCCAGCCTTGCTCTTAGCTTTCGCCGTCTGCATGACACCAACCGCAGCGCCTGGTGGCTGCTGATCAGCCTGGTGCCGCTGATCGGCGGCATTGTCCTGTTGGTCTTCTATTGCCTGAAAGGCACTGAGGGCCCCAACAAGTACGGCGGCGGGCCGACCGTCGCGCAAATCGCGGAAACCTTCCAGTAAAGGCGAGAGGCCGGGTCCGGCGCCCGGCCTCTTTTCTTTTACCAGCCGCGGCAAACCAGATTGCCATTGCTGTTTTCGACCTGTCCGCCATTGCAATCGCTTAACGACAGGGCCGTCAGGCGGTAATCGCCCCATTTGTCGCGGCAGCGCGCCGTCAGACGGTCGCCCTGTAGCGAGATATCACGGCAGGTATCGCGATAATTGCCGGCCGGCAGACGCCCGCCGCTATAGCCGGCACCTTCGCATTGCAGGGTGCCATTGAGGTTTTCAACGCGCCCGCCGCGGCATTCACGCAGGCGTACATCCGTGTAGTTATAGCCGCCTTCGCGCATCCGGCAGCGCGCCGTCAGGCGGTCACCCTCCACCCGGATATCGCGACAGGTTTGCAAATAGTTACCCTCTGGCAGACGGCTGTCGTTCCAGCCACCACCACCGCCCCAACTGCCCCCCCGGTCACCACCGTAGCGACCGCCTTCACAGCGCAGGTTACCCCGGTCATTTTCGACAGACCCGCCGCGGCAATCGCGCAAGGACAGGGTGCTATAGTTATAATAGCCGCTTTTGGCGCGGCAGCGCGCCGACAGCACATCCCCGCGCAACTCAATGTCCCGGCAGCTTTCGCGATAAGAGCCGGACGGCAGACCGCCCCAGCGACGGTCATCGTCACGATCCTGCCAACGACCACCACCATAACTGTCCTGAGCCGAGGCGGCCCCGGCGGACAGGCCGCAAATCAGGGTAAGGGCGAAAAGGGAAATCAGGCGGCGCATGGGGTTTTCTCCGTGTTGTGAGCCCATCAAGCACCTCAGTTCCTGAACCGTAGCTGAACGGGCAGGCCTTCTACCTGCCCGCGTCCGATCAGGCCGCAACCGACACAGACGTCTGGGTTTTCGCCTGTTCCGCCAGCACGGCGG
>NZ_JAIWNX010000215.1 GCF_020217185.1 Asticcacaulis sp. | reverse complement strand
CCATGGACTGCATCCACTGAGCCGTCAGGGCGGCGAGCTTGGCCGCAGTGCCCTCATCAACGGTCGTACCTGTCGCCGACGACGCGGTGTCTTCGCTTTCAGAGGTCTGAGCAAACGCTTCCATAGGCGGAGGCGGCGGGCCTTCGGCGCGCATCTTCTCATCAAATGACGATTTCTCGCTCTCGGTGACCGAGCCGTCGCCATCGGTATCCATCTTTGAGAAGAGTTCGGTGAGGCGCGCGGTTTTGTCGGTGTCTTCCGTATCTTCGGTTTCATCGCTCTCAGACGAGGCCAGCATTTCATCGAGACTGACCGAACCGTCCTGATTGGTGTCGAGTTCGTCGAAGGTCGCTGGTTTCTGGCCACCGCCTCCGGCCGCGCCACCTGGCGGCGGACCCATGGGCCGACCCTGCCCGCCTTCCTGAGCCTGCAGCATGCCGCTCATCGTTTGTGACGACATCTGGCTCTGGAAGAAACTTAGGCCTTCCTCTTCGCTTACAGAGCCATCGCTGTTGCTGTCCATACTGGCAAAGCGTTCGGCGATCTTCGCACTGTCTTCTGTGCCGCCCTTGCCTTTCGTCTTTTCGCTGGCGGAGGCGGTCATTTCCTCCAGCGTTATACCGCCGTCGCTGTTTGCGTCGATCTTCGAAAACATCTTCGCGTGCATTTGCGACATGGCGGAGGCCGACATTGATCCAATCTGCATCAGTCATCTCCGTTCAAGTACTCACCTGGATTGGCAAGCGCAAAAACGGAAGCAATTCTCAATTAACAAGGCATTTATTTAATAACAATTTCAATATATTACACAATTAGGCGCAATTTTGCCTTACTCAATGCTTTTGACCGCCCCTTCAATACAGCCCTTACATAAATCCGGACAAACTTTCCGCCCGGCAAAAACGCCGGATCGCAGAGGCGCGAAATTTTCCCCTTGCATGTCAGTCACGCCATAATCACACCATCTAAAAATCACATAGAGACCCGACAACAGACCCAAATCGGCGGAACCAGAGTCATGACCCTGAAAAAAACTTTACTTTGCGGCTTTCTGATCACGTGTGTCGCCGGTTCGGCCATGGCGCAGCCCCCGCGCTCGGCTCCGCCGCCCACGGGCGAAGCGCCGCCTGAAATGCCCAGTGGTCGCACCGTCGGACAAGCCGTCTTCTTCAGCCCGTCGGGCGAAGTCTTCAAAGCCCCGCTGAAAGACCCCTACCCCGTTGCCCTATGGTTTGCGGGAGCTGATACGAATAAGGATGGTGCCCTGAGCCCGGATGAGTTTCTGGCCGACGCCCTGCGCTTTTTTGCCATCGTGGACCGTGACGGCAAGGGCGTTATCACGTCGCAGGACAACACCTTCTACGAAACCGAACTGGCCCCCGAAATCACCGGTTTCAGCCCTTTGGTGGCGCAGCCCAAAAACCCGCGGCCCAGTGATGAAAGCGACAAGACGGCGGCCGCCAACCGTTACGTCAAGAGCGTGCAGGGGGCCGCGCAGTTCAGTCTGATCAATGAACCGCAGCCCATCCGCGCCGCCGATGCCAATTTCGATTACCGCATCACGACTGAAGAATGGGCGCGCGCCACATCGCAGCGCTTCCGACTGCTCGACGCCAATAAGGATGGCAAGCTGACCGTGGATGAGTTGCCCAAAACGCCGCTGCAGAAGGGGTTGGAGCAACGCGCCGTCGAGCGCGAAAAGGAACAGAAGAAAAAAGGCGGCCTGTTCGGCGGCTGGTAAGACGAAACGAAATCAATCGTTTAGTATTATTTGAAACGGGTCGCCATGTTGTTACATTGGCAACCTGTTTCATTTGTGTCACCGGAAACTTTCTGGCAATTTTTTGCCATCCCGTGCAAAATCATTGCACACGAAACCCTCAAAACAGCAAAATCCGTCTAATTACACCGCTAAAGCGCGTTTATTCTCGCCGCGTCGGCGTGAACGTGCTAACTGCCCTGCCTTCCAAAAGACCAGAACTAAAAGCGGCGCAGACAGTGAAACAGGTTCATAAACTCGGATTGTTCGGGCTGGGGGCCTTCGGGCGGCTGATCGTGCGCCATCTGGCGCCCTACTTCGACATTCTGGCCTGCGACCCTTCGCCTGAGGCGAAAGCCTACGCCAAACGTCACAATGTCTCACTGGTGTCGCTCGAAGAAGCGGCGGCCTGTCAGGTGGTCATCCTCGCCACACCTATCCGTACGCTAAAGGATCTGGCGGCGAAGATCGCGCCGCACGTCCCCCTTAACGGTCTGGTCATCGATGTAGGCTCGGTTAAGGTCAAGCCGGCGGCCTGGCTTCAGGAAGTGCTGCCGCCGCAGGTGTCTATCCTGTGCACCCACCCTTTGTTCGGGCCGCAATCGGCGCGCTACGGCATCCACGATATGGAAATCGTCGTCTGCCCGGTGCGCGTGCGGCACCTGAACCCGATTGTGCGTTTTCTGGAAAAGACGCTGGACCTGAAGGTCTCGATCGCCACGCCGGAAATCCACGATCGCGCTCTGGCTGCGGTGCAGGGCCTGACCCACATGATCGCCAAGGTCTTAAGCGGCCTTGAGCCCCTGCCGCGTGTGCACACCACGCGCTCCTACGACCTGATGATGCAGGGGGTCGGTCTGGTGCAGGGCGATTCCGACGAGCTGTTTATGTCGATCGAACGCGATAATCCGTTCGCGTCCGAAATCCGCAAGCGCTTCTTTGCCGAGATCGACAGCCTGCGTGAACGACTGGAAGCGCACCGTCAAGCGGATTGATCGCTGCCTTGCCCGCAGCCACGCGCCTAAGCTTTGCTAGAGAAGGTAAGGTTTTGCGTTCCATGCGATCACGTCTTCCGCTGACATCCGGACATAGGTTACATCAGGTGCCGAAAAAGCAGCGACCAATTGCGCTCGAAGCGCGGTAAAGGCTGCGTCTGTCAGGTCCACACCCTCTTCGTCGCTCCATTCGCCGTTATAATCAGTCATCTCCCTACCCCTCTACCGCCCTGATACTGCGTTTGGTGGTGCGCAGGATGCGCGGGACGCGGCCGTCAGGGGCGTATTTGAGCAGGTCCTGACGGAATTCATCGCGCTTTTCATGCACCGAAGCCAGCACCAGCCCCATCGGTACGCCCAGATCTACCAGCGTATTTTCCGCCAGTTGCAACGAGGCCTCGATGGTTTCCGGCACGGCGTCGGTCACGCCCAGTCCGTAGAGTTTTTCGGCGTGGTTGGCGTCACGCGCACGGGCGATCAGGCCGACATCCTGACGCACCTGACGCACGGCGGTGACCACGGAGTCGGTAAAGGCCGCATTTGACACCGTGACCACCACGGCGCGCACATTGTCGATGCCCATACGGTGCAGCATGTCCGGGTGCGAGGCGTCGCCGTACCAGGCTTCGACCCCGTCCTTACGCGCCCGTGACGCCACCCGCGCATTGGCGTCGATTACGGCGAATGAGATGTCGTGGCGTTTCAGCATGTCGGCCACAAGCTCACCCACACGCCCATAGCCCACCACCAGCACATCGACCTGTTCGGAGACATGCGCCGGGGCGACGCTGGTCGCCACCTCCGCCGCGGCGGTCTTGCGGTTGAAGCGCGCCCCGATCCCGGCCAGCAGCGGCACCAGGAACATGCTGACAATGGCCGAGACGATCACCGCGTGACCAAAACCAACCGGCACCAGCTTGCGCCCCACGGCCTCATCAATAATCACGAAGGCAAATTCCCCGGCGGGCGCCAGCACCAGCGCCGCCTCTACCGCCCCGCGCCAGCTCAGGCCAAAGCCGCGCGCCAGAGGGGCCACAACGGCCACCTTCAGCAGGATCAGGCCGAGCGTCAGGCCCAGCACCAGCACGGGCTCAGACATCACCGCCGCAAAATCGAGACGCGCCCCCACCGTCACGAAGAACAGGCCCAGCAGCAGGCCCTTGAACGGTTCCACCATCATTTCGATTTCGCGCCGGTACTCGGTTTCGGCCAGCAGCACCCCGGCGATAAAGGCGCCCAGCCCCATGCTTAAGCCCGCCCATACAGCCAGTTGCCCTGAGACCAGCACGACGAGGAAACAGGCGGCCATAAACAGTTCCGCGCTCTTGGCCATGGCCGCCGAACGGAACAGCGGCCGCATCAGAAGACGTCCGCCGATGACCAGCAGCGCCATCGCCACCACCGCCGGGATGAGGGTCAAAAGCCCGCTGATGCCGAACGAACTGCCGCCCGACGCCAGCACCACCACTGTGATCAGTATGGGCGCGACGGCCAGATCCTGCGCCAGCAAGACGGCAAAAACACTGCGCCCGGTCGGCGAATTGAGGCGTTTGCGTTCGGCCAGCACCGGCATGACCATGGCCGTGGACGACAGAGCCAGCCCCATACCGACGGCCACCGCCCCGCCGAGGCTGCGCCCGATCAGCAGGAACAGGCCGGTCAGGACGGCTGCGCTGAGAACAATCTGAAGCACGCCCAGACCAAAGACCATGCGACGCAGCGCCTTCAGACGCTCCCAGGTCAGCTCCAGCCCGATGGAGAACAGCAGGAAGACGACGCCCAGCTCCGCCAGCTGATGCACGTCCTGCGTCTGCGAAATCGTGAAGACGGACAAAAACGGCACAAGGTCTTCAAGCCGCCCCAGACCGAACGGCCCCAGAAGCGCACCAACCAGCAGAAAGCCCAGAACCGGCGACACGCGAAAACGCAGGAAGAAGGGTACGAACACCGCCGCGGCTATCAGAAAGGCGATCCCTGACGATGACGTGCCGGCGTGCGCAACCTGCTGCGCGCTGCCTTCAGGCAGAAGATTCGTCACCAAGGCGATTTTCCCTCATCTCAAAACAACCGATTTCCCTTGTCGGTCAAGGTGACCCATGCCACGCGATTATGAAAGAAAATTTATGAGACGCGCGGCAAAAAATGCGCCATCTTACCGCCTCGTTGCAAATGAACCCATCTGCCAACCAAAAACCGCAACCGCATCCTCTAGTCCCGGAAACACCATGCGTAAAACTATCCTGCTGACCACGGCCCTTTCGCTCAGCCTCTTCACGGCAGCGGCGCAGGCCGAAGATCGTACCTGCCTCGACGATCACTGCTTCCTGCAAAGCCTCTCCTCTCTCGATTCGCTGGGCCTGAAAGCGGACACCCTGACCGGCGGTGATACGGGTTCCGACTCGACCGTCGCCCAGACGTTTGGCACCTGGGGTTTTGACGTGAAGGGCATGGATACCTCGGTCAATCCGGGTGACAACTTCTTCCGCTACGCCAATGGCAAGGCCATCGACGCCATTGTCATCCCGTCCGACCGCACCTCTTACGGGGCCTTCGCGGCGCTGCGTAACCTGTCGGACAACCGTCTGAAGGCGATCATCGACGAACTGGCGGCCAAGCCCGGCCTGACCGGCGACGACAAGAAGATCGCCGACCTCTATAACTCGATGATGGACGTCAAAACGCGCAACGCGCTCGACATCGCGCCGCTGGCCCCCACCCTGACCAAGATCCGCGCCATCAAGACCAAGTCCGACATGGCCGCCTATATGGGCGGCGTCATGGGTCAGTTCGGTTCGTCTGTCTTTGCCCCGGCCATCTTCGATGACCAGAAGAACCCGCAAATCAACATCCTCTACATGTTCCAGTCGGGCCTGACCCTGCCGGACCGCAACTACTATCTGGAAGACAGCTTCAAGGAGAAGAAGGCGCTCTACGAAGCCTATGTGACCGACGTGCTGCGCATGGTAGGCTATCCGGACGCGGCCAAGACGGCCAAGGACATCGTGGCCTTTGAAACCGAAATCGCCAAGGTGTCGTGGACGCGCATCGAAAGCCGCGACGACGACAAGACCTATAACCCGATGACGGCCAAAGAGATCGCCGCCTTCGCGCCGGGCTTTGACTTCCCCACCTTCTTCAAGGCGGCCAAGCTCGACAAGGCGAAGAAGATCGTCGTCGCCCAGAACACCGCCTTCCCCAAGATCGCCAAGGTCTATGCCGACACGCCGCTGGAAACGATCAAAGCGTGGCAGACCTTCAAGACGGTCAATGAGGCCGCGCCCTACCTGTCCGAGCGTTTCTCGACCCGCGCCTGGGAATTCAATTCGCGCGACCTGTCCGGTGCCAAGGCGCAGCGTCCCCTGTGGAAGCGCGCGATTTCGGTGACCGAAGGCTCTCTGGGTGAAGCGCTGGGCAAGGCCTATGTCGAACGCTACTTCCCGGCTGAGTCCAAGGCGATGATGGAAAAGCTGGTCGGCGACCTGAAGACGGCGATGGGCAAGCGTATCGACGGCCTCGACTGGATGAGCGCCGAAACCAAGGCCAAGGCGCACGAAAAGCTCGGCAAGTTCGGCGTCAAGATCGGCTATCCGGACAAGTGGAAGGACTATTCGGCGCTGGAGATCAAGGCCGGCGACCTGTTCGGCAATGTGGTGCGTTCGGGTGAGTTCGAATGGGCCGACAGCCTGAACAAGCTGGACAAGCCGGTCGATCCGCTGGAATGGGGCATGACACCGCAGACGGTCAATGCCTACTATTCATCCACCCGTAACGAAATCGTATTCCCGGCCGCCATCCTGCAACCGCCCTTCTTCGATCCGAAGGCCGATGCGGCGGTCAATTACGGCGCCATCGGCGGCGTTATCGGCCACGAAATCACCCACGGCTTCGACGATCAGGGCCGCAAGTCCGACGGTGACGGCGTGCTGCGCGACTGGTGGACGGCCGAAGACGCGGCCAAGTTCGACGCCAAGGCCAAGGTCTTCGGCGCGCAGTACGACACCTATGAGCCCGTTCCGGGCGCCAAGGTGCAGGGCGGCCTGACCATGGGCGAAAACATCGCTGACCTGGGTGGCGTGCTGATGGGCCTGACCGCCTATCGCCTGTCGCATCCGGACGGCGGCCCGGTTCTGGACGGCTTCACCGGCGATCAGCGCGTCTTCTTCGGCTTTGCCGGCGTCTGGGCCTCCAAGTACCGCGAAGACGCCATCCGTCAGCAGGTCGTGTCCGATCCGCACTCGCCGGCCGAATTCCGCGTCATCGGCCCGATGCGCAATATCGACGACTGGTACAAGGCCTTCGGCGTCACCGGCGGTAAGTATTACCTGAAGCCGGAAGACCGCGTCCGCATCTGGTAAGCCGCATCGCTCAGCCCGATCTGAAAGCCCTCCGGTTTGCGCTGGGGGGCTTTTTCGTGTTGGGTATCAATCCTTATTGGGGAAGCAAATGCCCGCGATGCGCAGCACGGCCCCGACGGCCAGCAGGAAGCCGCCGATCTCGGCCTGATGGGCGTAGCGGGTGAAGTGACCGGCCATCTCGTTGGCATAAGAAACGCCACCCTGCAACTGACCCAGCACAATATAGATCATAACCAGCGGCGCAAAGGCCAGCGCACCACCCAGCACCATCATTGTGCGCGAAGACGATTTAAAACGAACCATGACGAACACCCTTCGTCTGAATATCCGCGCCCTGAACGACCCGCGCGTGGGGTAGAAATCTGATGAGGTATGGGCGGAACCGGGGGACACCGGCCCCGCCCTTTCCCCTCCGGAGCGGAACTCCGCCCCCGGAGTATTCCGATCCGATCCATGAACAGCGCTTTCGCGTGGGGACATGATGTGCTATGAACGCCGTTCACAATTGTGTTGTTGCATAGATTTGAACATTGTTCAATATTAAAATGAACGATGTTCAAATTTTTTATCGTCAGGTTCCGAGTAGAATGTCCAACGCTCCCACCGCTACGACCCGCCGCCGCGAAGCTCAGTTCGAAGCGCTGATGCAATCCGCTGAAAAACGCATCTGCGAAAACGGCGTGGGCGCGCTCAAGGCACGCGAACTGGCGGCAGACATCGGCGTGGCGCTGGGGGGGCTTTATAATATCGTCGCCGATATGGACGACCTGATGCTGCGGCTGGCGCAACGCACCATGGTCAGGCTGGATGCAGCGCTGGAGGCCGGCGCGGCCTCAGCCACAGCCGAGCGTCCCGTCGAGGTACTGGAAGGCATCGCCCTGGCCTATTACGACTTTGCGCGGCAGAATCTTCAGCTGTGGCGCGCCCTGTTCGAAATGCGGCTGAAAAATCCCGCCCTGCCCGAATGGAATATTCAGGCGCAATTGGGCCTGTTTCGACATATGAACGCGCCGATGACCGCGCTTATGCCTGCGGCGTCTGAGGCCGAACGCATACTGGTGGCGCGCACCCTGTTTTCTGCGGTGCACGGCATTGTGTTTGTCGGGTTGGAGGAGCGATTGATCGCCGTGCCGCAAGAGGCGCTGGCCCAGCAAATCCGTTGGCTGGTACGCGCCGCGTGCAAGGACCTGAAATAAGGGAAATTGACATCGGCGTCAAAACTGGCGCTTCGCCAGCCCTGGAAACAACAAACGAAAAGAGGCCCGGCATGGGGGATAAGCAATGCCGGGCCTCTTTCCTTGTTAAGCAGGCGTTTCCTCCCCGAAACGCCGGGAACTGACTTCATCTCTCTGGCGAAGTTCCGTTCTCTTGAGACGGAGAAAACAGTTTTTTGAGGGCCATGTCAACGCTTTTATTACGCGGTGTCAAAAATAATTTTAACTAACGCAGTTGTGTCAAAAACCCTAAGAAGGGTTAACGTTTTTTGACAGCGCTGACACGGATTGCCGCTGCGTAAATTTATTTACGAATTCACTATGGATTTCAGATGCTTAATGGCCTCAGCGCGGGGCAATGTTACCTGACCCGGACGCGCTTCGCGCCATTCTTTGTTATCCGTGATTTGTGTGGCCAGAAGCCGTCCCTGATCGAGATCCTTGATCGTAACGGTATTATTTGCCAGCTCATCGCCACCCAGCATGACGACAGCCGGGGATAAACGGCGGTCGGCGTACTTCATCTGCGCCTTCATGCCCGAACGACCAAGGTAAACCTCAACCGCCAGACCCGCCGCGCGGATTTCCGCCGCCAGTCGGAAATACTCACCCATGTCCGATTCGGAGAAGGCGATGATGACAATGGGCCCACGCACGGGCTGGATCGCGCCCTCTTCGGCCAAAGCCAGAGCCGCCGCCAGACGCGACACGCCGAACGAGAAGCCGGTCGCCGGGACGCGCTCACCGGTGAAGCGCGCCACAAGATCGTCATAGCGCCCGCCGCCCCCGACCGAGCCGAAGCGCACAAGATTGCCCTTCTCGTCTCGCGTTTCCATCAGCAGTTCGGCCTCGAACACCGGCCCGGTATAGTATTCCAGCCCGCGCACGATCGAGGGATCGAAAATAGCCTCGGCCTCTGAGACACCCAGCCCGGCCAGCGCCGTCGAAATGCGCGACAAGTCCTCAAGACCCGCCTGCCCTTCCGGGGACTCGCTCAATACCGCCGCCAGCTTTTCGAGCACCGCCGCGCGTTCGGCCTGACCGCCCGCACTGTCGCGGCCCGCGGCCACAAAGCCCAGCACGGCCGCTATGGCCTTATCACTCAGGCCCGCGCCCTTGGTGAAGTCGCCCGACTCGTCCTTGCGCCCACCGCCCAGCAGCAGCTCGACGCCTTCGAGACCCAGACGGTCCAGCTTGTCGATGGCGCGCAGCACGCCCATCTGCTGCGCCGGGGAATCGGCCCCCAGCGCGCTCAGCAGGCCATTGAGCAGCTTGCGGTTATTGATCTTAAGCACGGTCGGCAGCGCATTGGCGCGGAACCCGGCCACGGCCAGAGCGATGATTTCCGCATCGGCTTCCGGGCGGTCGGTGCCCACCGTATCGGCGTCGCACTGCATGAATTCGCGCAAACGGCCAGGCCCCGGCTTTTCATTGCGCCACACCGGCCCGAAGGCGTAACGACGGAAGGGCTTGGGCAGGCTGTCCCAGTTCTGCGCCGCAAAGCGGGCCAGCGGGGCGGTGTGGTCGTAGCGCAGCGCCATCCACTGATCATCGTCGTCCTGCAACGAGAAGACGCCGACATTAGGACGGTCGGCGTCGGGCAGGAACTTGCCCAGCGCATCGGCATATTCAAAGGCCGAGGTTTGCAGCGCTTCGAAGCCAAAGGACTCATAGACT
>NZ_JAIWNX010000214.1 GCF_020217185.1 Asticcacaulis sp. | reverse complement strand
TCCGAGACCCTGGCGATCAGTCGGCGTTCGACCGCGATCTGTGAGGCGCGCTTGTCGGCAAAGCCGCGCGGCGCGCGCGCTTCAGGACGAAATTCGGTGAATTCAGCGGGATTGGGGGCGTTTTCGGTCATGCTGCGCGATTAAAGCAAACAGGCGGCAGAGACAAGGGAGGAGTGCGTTACGAAAAAGCGCCCCGGAAGGTCCGGAGCGCTTTTAATCCTGAGACGTGACGCGGTGGGTTACGCCTCGGCCTCTTCCGACTTCTTGCGGCGGGTGCGACGCTTGGGCGCTTCGCCCTCTTCCGTTACCGCTTCGGGCGCCTCGGCGGCGGCCACCGGCACGGGGGCGCGCAGGAAGGCCGGCAGGTGGCTGGTGTCGGCAGCGGCGTCGCTTTCGACCGCACGGCGACGGCCACGGCCACGGGCTTCCGGCTGAGCCTCGGCCACAGGCGCTTCGGGCGCGGGCGTGATCGGGGCCGCTTGCGGCGTAACCACGTCAAAGCCCGCCACTTCGGCCGGCGCAGAGCCGCCGTTGAGCGGTTCGGTGGAGGCGATCGGACCGGAGGTTACGGACACCTCCTGCTCGCTCAGGCGCTGCTGACGGCGGCGCTCATAGCGTTCACGGCGGCTTTCGCGACGCGGGCGGTCGTCACCATTTTCGCCACGCTCGGCGTAGGCGCGATCCCGGTCGCCGCCATTGCGGTCGCGGTCACCGCGGTCATTGCGCTCGCCCCTATCTCTGTCACGGTCTCTGTCACGATCGCGGTCGCGGTCGCGATTGCGGTCACGGTCTCTGTCGCGATCCCGGCGGTTGTCATAACGCGGCTGATCGCCCTCGCCGCCCTCGGACTCAGCGGTTTCGCCCTCGGCTTCGGTCGTCTCGACCTCGGTATCGAGGTCCTCATCGAAGTCGAAGCCCGTCGAGAACGGGTCGCGTTGCAGGAATTCCGAAACCGGACGCTGCGGCTGCATCTGACGGATCAGGCGGAAATAGTGTTCGGCGTGCTGGAGGTAGTTTTCGGCCAGCACGCGGTCGCCCGACGAATTGGCGTCGCGGGCCAGTTGCTGATACTTTTCGTAGATGGTCTGCGCGTTGCCGCGCACCTTCGCCCCGTCCGGCCCGTTCGATTCGTAGGCGCGATTGGGGTTGTTCTGATTACCAGAGGGCTTGCGATTACGGCTGCGTTGCCGTTTCATACCCCGAAAATCTTTCATGCGATGTAACCGTTTAGGGCAAGGCCCCGCTGGAATGAGGCGCGGGGCGAATCTGTTTATGTGCCGCAGGCCCTGTTTGCCATATGCCGCAGGGCCTTAGATGAAGTGCCGGGTTTGCGTGTTGGTGTGTGCCGTTTTCAGGGGTTCACGCTGTGGCCTGCACCGGGCTTTGCCCCCCTACGCAGGCGCTCAGGTTTCCGCCTATGGGCACAGCGTTTTCGACTGTGCATGATCTCGGAAGCGGCAAAAGCCGTCCGGTAATCCGTCCACAATGGCAGGAGACTTTGCAGTGTTAGCGCCAAAACCGCCCGTTTCCAAGAGAAATTTTCAGAAACGGACGGTTTTCAACGGTCTGTGTATTGCAGGGAAAGCTTTTGGCCCACCACGATGCGCGGCAGGTCGGACAGGTCCTTAAAGGTCACCACGTTGAAAAAGCCCGCCTTTTTCATCAGGTCTTCGACCGCGGCCGACTGATCATAGCCAATTTCCATCCACGCCGTGCCGCCGGCCTTGAGGATGCGGAAGGCTTCCGGGATCATCTCGACATAGGCATCAAGGCCCGATTCGCCGCCATCCAGCGCCAGATGCGGGTCGTGGTCGCGCACTTCGGGGTCAAGCGTCGGGATGACGTCGCTGCGGATATAGGGCGGGTTGGAGGCAACGAAATCGAAGCTGGCATCCGCGAGGCCCGCGCCCCACGAGGTGCGCAGGAAGGCCGCGCGCCCGTCGAGGCCGAGATTGGCGGCATTGTCGCGCGCCACGGCCAAAGCCTCTTCGGAGACATCGGTGCCAAGGCCCCTGGCCGCCGGACGCTCAGACAGGACCGACAGCAGGATGGCCCCGGACCCGACGCCAAGATCGGCCAGCGTAAAGGCCTGCCCCTCCTCCGTCGTCTTGAGGATCATATCGACGATGCACTCGGTCTCCGGACGCGGCACCAGCACGGCGGGCGTCAGGTCGAGCAGCAGTTTCCAGAAGCCCTTGCGGCCCAGAATACGCGCCACCGGCACGCGCTTTTCGCGGCGGGTCAGATAGTCATCGAGCGTCGCCTTCTGCTCCGCCGTCAGCAGCTTGTACGGATCGGTCAGGATGTCGGTGCGCGTATAGCCGGTCGCCGCCTCCAGCAGCAACCGGGCGTCGATGGCCGGCGAGTCGATATGGGCGGCCTTCAGGCGGGTCTGGGCGCCCTTCCAGGCGGAAACAAGAGTCAGGTCAGTATCGGTCATATAGAGCCTCCCCCTCTCCCTGAGGGAGAGGGTTGGGGTGAGGGGGGCGTTCAGAAATGAGGGTGCGAGGTTATCCCCCTCACCCGGCGCGTACCGCACCATCCTCTCCCTCAGGGAGAGGGGGAGGGAAAACCGACGGAATTACAGCAAATCCCGCCGGGCGACGATCATATAGTTGACGGCGGTATCGTTTGAAAGGGCCCAGGTCGCCGTGAAGGGATTGTAGCTGACCCCCACCGCCGGGTCGGGCGTCAGGCCGGTCCCTTCAAGGAAGCCTTCGATCTCTTCGGGCTTGAGAAACTTGTTCCAGTCGTGCGTGCCCTTCGGCACCCACTGTAATACGTATTCCGCTGCCACAATGCCCAGTGTGTGGGCCTTCAGCGTGCGGTTCAGCGTGGCGATGAACAATAGTCCGCCCGGCTTGACCAGCGAGGCGCAGGTCTTGAGGAAGCTTTCCGGGTCGTTGACGTGCTCAATGACCTCCATAGTCAGCACCACGTCAAAACCGGGCTCTTTGGACGCGACCACCTGCTCGACCGTCTGGGCCAGATAGCGGATATCGAGCCCGACCTCGGCCGCATGAGCCTTCGCCGTGCCGATATTTTTTTCCGAGGCGTCGATGCCGGTAACGTCAAAGCCCATGCGCTTCATCGGTTCGGACAACAGGCCGCCCCCACAGCCAATGTCGATCAGGCGCAAATCGCCGAATGGCGCCACCGCGCGCGGATCGCGCAGGAAGTGATCGACGCAGGTATCGCGGATAAAGCGCACGCGGTTGGGATTGAACTTGTGCAGGGGGGCAAACTCACCCTTGGGGTCCCACCATTTGGCCGCCAGAGCCGAAAACCGCGCCACATCTTCGGCATCTATGCTCGGCCCGGCGGGGGTAGAGGCGGTCAATTCCGTCTCATTTGCAACTGATTTTGCTTGATTTTTTGCCGCTCTGGCCATGTCACGCTCCGAAAACAGCCACTCTTGGCAGGGGAATAGCGCAAAAAGCAGCGTCCGTATGCGCTTTTTTCGCAAAAAAGCTTCACAGGCGCGCGCACGGGCAGTAAAGCGGGCGCGCATTTTTGTACACACTCCTTTGTACTGCTTGAAGAGAAAGACGGATTAATGACTCGTCTCGTGATGAAGTTCGGCGGCACGTCGATGGCCGACCTCGAACGCATCCGCAGGGCGGCCCGGCTGGTGGCCGCTGAATACGATGCCGGTCACCGCGTCGCGGTCGTTGTGTCGGCCATGTCGGGCAAGACCAATGAGCTGGTTGCCTGGACCGATGGCGCAGGTAAGGCCACGGGCCGCGCCATGGAAGGCGACGACGAATATGATGTGGTCGTGGCCTCCGGCGAACAGGTGACCGCCGGCCTTCTGGCCATGACACTGCGCAATATGGGCTATGACGCCATTTCGATGATGGGCTGGCAGGTGCCGATCCTCACCTCGGACGTGCATGGCAAGGCGCGCATCCTCGACATCCCGCCGGCCAGGCTGGAAACCGCGCTCGATGCCGGACAGATCGTCGTCGTGCCGGGCTTTCAGGGCGTCACCGAGTCGGGCCGCATCACCACGCTGGGCCGCGGCGGTTCGGACACCTCAGCGGTCGCCGTGGCGGCGGCGGTCAAGGCCATCCGCTGCGACATCTATACCGACGTCGATGGCGTCTATACCACCGACCCGCGCGTCGAATCCAAGGCCCGCCGCCTGAAGAAGATTTCCTTCGAGGAAATGCTGGAAATGGCGTCGCTGGGGGCCAAGGTGCTGCAAACCCGCTCGGTCGAACTGGCCATGGGGCAGCGCGTGCCGGTGCGCGTCCTGTCTTCCTTCGTGGAGCCGGGCGAAAACATTGATCAGGGCACCATCGTGTGCGACGAGGACGAAATCGTGGAAAAGCATATTGTTTCCGGCGTGGCCTTCAGCCGTGATGAAGCCAAGATCACCCTTTTGGGCCTGCCGAACAAGGTCGGCGTTTCGGCTGCTGTGTTCTCGAAACTGGCCGCGGCCAATATCAATGTCGATATGATCGTGCAATCGGAAAAGCGCTCCGGTGAATACGCCAACCAGTTGTTCACCGTCGGCCGCCGCGACGCTCAGGCCGCCGCCGAAATTATGGAAGCTGCCAAGGCCGAGATCGGCTTCGACGCCATCAAGGTCGATGAAAACGTCGCCAAGGTGTCGATCGTCGGCGTCGGGATGCGCTCGCACACGGGTGTCGCCGAAACCATGTTCCGCGCCCTGTCGGAAAAAGGCATCAATATTCAGGTCATCTCGACCTCGGAAATCAAGATCTCGGTCCTGATCGATGAAGCCTATACCGAACTGGCCGTGCGCGCCCTTCATGCGGCCTACGATCTGGACAAGATCGGGCAGTAAGCGCTGTTCAGGTAAGGTAAAAGGCCGCGTGCTTTGAGTGCGCGGCCTTTTTCTTTGGGCTCTGTGGGTTTGTGCCGATTTGTTTCGGCGATGTGACCGCATAAAGTCTTCGTGACTTGTCTCAGGGGGCAAGCCTCTGTAGACAGCCGCGAAAACGTTTCCCATTATGGAGAAAACGGCACACGGTTGTATGGGGAGCCGAGCGTTGAGTCCAAGTCTGGTTCAGGGTGCACGCGGTCAGCGCGGTCTGCTGCGGCAGATTCGCGAAGTCATGGCCGATGGCTCCTCGGCTCAGGCGCGTCTGGACCGCGTGGTGGAAATCATCGCCCGTTCGATGATCGCCGAAGTCTGCTCCATCTATCTGCGCCGCACCTCCGAAGAACTGGAACTGTTCGCCACCGAAGGCCTCAACCGCGAAGCCGTACACAATACGCGGCTGCGCCTGTCGGAAGGTCTGGTCGGTGAGGTCGCCCGGTCGGGGCAGCCGCTGAACCTCAACGACGCGCCGTCACACCCCAGCTTTGCCTACCGTCCGGAAACGGGCGAAGACCCCTATAACTCCTTCCTCGGCGTGCCGCTGCTGCGTGGCGGGCGGACCATCGGCGTGCTGGTCGTGCAGAACATGGCCATGCGCACCTATGGCGAGGATGAGGTCGAGGATCTTCAGATCATCGCCATGGTGCTGGCCGAAATGGTGGCCGGTGACCTGGTCAGCGACGATGAACTGAAAGACATCGAAATCGCGCCGCAGCGGCCGGAGCGCCTGAAAGGGTCGAGCTTCGCTGACGGCATCGCCATCGGCACCGTGATCCTGCATGAGGTGCCGGTGACGCCCGATCACCTGCTGTCGGACGATGCGATTGCCGAAGAGGCGCGGCTTCTGACCGCCATTGGTGATCTGCGCGACCAGATTGATCAGATGTTCGAAGGCCAGCACGGTCTGGCCGGACCGACCTTCGATGTGCTCGAAACCTATCGCATGTTCGCCCACGATCGCGGCTGGACGCGCAATCTGGTCGAAGCCGTGCGCTCCGGCCTGACCGCCGAGGCGGCGGTGGAGCGTGTGCGCAATGAACAACGCGCCAAGCTCAACAATGCCCGTGACGCCTATATGCGTGAGCGTCTGCACGACCTCGAAGACCTCGGCAACCGGCTATTGCGCGTGCTGGCAGGCCGCAACACGGTCGCCCGCGAAATCCCCGACAATGCCATTCTGGTGGCGCGTGATCTGGGGCCCGCGGACCTGCTGGAATACGACCGCAAGAAGCTGAAAGGCATTCTGCTCGAAGAAGGCTCGGCCGCCAACCATGCCGCCATCGTCGCCCGCGCCCTGCAAATCCCCTGCGTCGGACGGCTAGAGCGCCTGCGCGATAAGGTCAATCAGGGCGATCAGGTGGTCGTCGATGGTGAAACCGGCGAAGCCTACTTACGCCCCCGCCCCGATATTCTGGGGGCCGCTGTGGCGCGCATGGACATGCGGGCCGCCCGCCGGGCTGAGTTCGAAAAGCTGAAAGACGTCGATGCGGTGACGCGCGACGGCCACCGCGTGGCGCTTCTGATGAATGCCGGTCTGGAGTTCGATCTCGAAATCATGCACGAGACGGGCGCCGAGGGCATCGGCCTCTTCCGCACCGAGTTTCAGTTCATGGTCTCCGAAGACCTGCCCCGCCTGAAGCGTCAGACCGAGCTTTATGAACGGGTGATGGACGCGGCGGGCGACAAGCCGGTCATCTTCCGCACGCTCGACCTGGGCGGCGACAAGATCCTGCCCTATATGGAGACCGAGCGCGAGGAAAACCCGGCGCTGGGCTGGCGCGCCATCCGCATGGGGCTGGACCGCCCGGCCCTGCTGCGTATGCAGGTGCGCGCCCTGCTCACCGCCGCCAAGGGGCGTGAGCTGCGCATCATGTTCCCTATGGTCGCCTCGGTCGATGAGTTCCGTCAGGCGCGCGAACTGGTCGATATCGAATGTCAGTGGGCGCGCCGCCGCGGCCGACCGCTGCCGCAGGTGCTGCGCGTCGGTGTGATGATCGAATGCCCGTCGCTTTTGTTCCACCTCGACGCCCTGCTGCCGATGGTCGATTTCGCCAGCGTCGGGACCAATGACCTGACGCAGTACCTGTTTGCCGCGGATCGCACCAATCCGCGCATGTCAGACCGTTACGACGTGCTGTCGCCGCCCATGTTGCGTGCCCTTTCGACCATTCAAAAGGCCGCCGAAGATTCGGGCACACCGGTTTCGGTCTGTGGCGAAATCGCGGGTAAGCCGCTGGAGGCCTTTGTGCTGATCGCGCTGGGCTTCAACCGCCTCTCCATGCCGCCCGCCGGCATTGGTCAGGTCAAGCGCATGATCCTGTCGCTCGACCGCGAACAGGCCTCAAAGGCCATCCGCAAGCTGATGGGCTCCTCCTATGGCTCACTGCGTTCCGAAGTGCTGGCGCTGGCGCGCAAGCTGAATGTGAATCTGTAAGCCCTTCCGGATAAGCGCCGAAAAAGGATAAAATTTTCAAACAGGACGTCGCTTTCGGTCGTATAAAGGCGTGCTTCAACTGCTCGGGTGACCGCGTGTTCCGATTTCTTGCCTTCGTTTTTGCTTTTGTCGCGCTGGGCTCCGCCGTTCAGGCCGCGCCGGTCAAGACAGCACATCTGACCACCGAACTGATCGCTGAAACGACGGTTACACCGGGTGGACAGACGTGGCTGGCCATCCGGCACACGCCGCTCAAGGGCTGGCACACCTACTGGCAAAATCCCGGCGATACGGGCCTTGCGCCCAAGGTCACATGGACCCTGCCCACCGGCGTCACGGTGTCGGAACTGGTCTTCCCGACCCCCGAAGTGCAGCCCTATATGGGGCTGACCAATTTCGGCTATAGTGGCGAAACCGCGCTTCTGGCCAAGCTCACCAATGGCTCGGTGCTGAAAGACGGCGTGCTGCCCATCCGCGCGCAGGTCGATTTTCTGGTCTGCGAAAAGGTCTGCGTGCCGGAGACGGTCAACCTGACGCTCGATCTCAAGGTGACGCCAAAACCTGAGCCGGTCAGCGATTTCAGCGTCGCCCGCGCCGCCTTGCCGCAAAAGGTACAGGCGCAGGCGACCTATGCGGTGTCCGGCGATACCCTGACGCTCGGCCTGCTGTCACCGAGCGAGGCCAGCGCCGCCAACGATTTTGCCCACCCCGGCGGTGCCTATCTGTTTCCGCTGAGCGGTGGCGTGATCGACCCGTCGGCCAAACAGGCGATCGAACTGGGGCCGCAGGGCTTTACGGTCTCGCTGAAAACCAAGGCCACGCCCGAAGCGCCGTTTGAGGCGGTGATCCGCTTCGCGTCCGGCCGGTCCTATCAGATCAGCGCCACAGAAGGCACGCCGCCCGCCACCGCCAGAGGCTTAGGTGCACCGCCACAGGCGCGCCCCGCGATCAACCTGATGGGGGTGGTCGCAGCGATGAGTCTGGCCTTTGTGGGCGGCCTGATCCTCAACCTGATGCCCTGCGTGTTTCCGGTGTTGTCGATGAAGCTGCTGGCTCTGGCCAGAGCCGGGCACGAGGGTGCCGCCGGTCGTCGCGAGTCGCTGTTCTACGGCCTCGGCGTTTTGCTCACCTTTGCGGCTCTCGGCGGGTTGCTGAGCTGGCTCGGTTCGGCGCTCGGCTGGGGCTTCCAGTTGCAATCGCCGTGGGTGACAGCGGGTCTGTCCCTGTTGCTGCTGGCCGTAGCGCTCAACATGTCGGGCCTGTTCGAGGTCGGCTCCGGCCTGCAATCGCTGGCGGGCGGGCGTCTTTCGGTCGCCAATCCCGATGTGACGGCGCTGCTGACCGGCGTGCTGGCCGTTGTGGTCGCCGCCCCCTGCACGGCTCCGTTTATGGCGACGGCCATCGGCGTGGCCCTGGCGCAGGGGGGCGTGGTCAGCTTTGCCATATTCCTCGCGCTTGGGCTCGGCTTTGCCCTGCCGGTCGTCGCCCTCACCTTCCTGATCACCTATGTCCCGGCGGTGGCCAGCCGTATGCCGCGGCCCGGCCCGTGGATGGACCGCTTGCGGCATATTCTGGCCATCCCCATGTACGCCGCCGCCCTGTGGATGGGCTGGGTCTTTGCGCAGCAGGTGTCGGGCCTTGGCCTGTTCGCGCTGGGGCTGGCCTGCGCGCTGCTGACGGTGGGCCTGTGGTGGCCGAAGGGCCCGCGTATTTTACGCCCTGTGTTCATCGTCATGGCGCTGGCCGTCGCGGCCACCGCCGCCCTGCAGAAGCCGGATGCGCCAGTGCGGGTGGCGGTCGATCACGAAGCTTTTTCGACCGCCCGCATCGCCGAACTGCGCGCGCAAAACACCCCGGTTCTGGTCAATCTGACCGCCGCCTGGTGTGTGACGTGTAAGGTGAATGAACGGCTTGTCTTCGAGACGCAAGCCTTCCGTGAGGCCGTAAAATCGAGTGGCACGGTGTACATGGTCGGCGACTGGACCAATCAGGACGCGGCCATTTCACAGTATCTCAGCCAGAACGGGCGTTCCGGCGTGCCGCTCTACGTCTATTATGGCCGCAACAGTGCCGATCCGGTGGTGCTGGGGCAACTTCTGAGCACCAAGGAAGTGGTTGCGGTGTTGAAGAAGTAGTCCCTACGAATTGCCGAACTCGATCACGCAATCGAGCCCGGAATCTGCCGTTGCCGGGGTGACGATCACTTCGATATTGTCTTCCAACAGATAGGCCATGTCGTTCAACGCGCCTTTGAGCGCATCCGGTGTCTTCGCCGCCTCTATGGCCGCCAGCTTGCGCGGCAGATCGAGCGACACCCCTTTCAGCACGCATTTCAGGTCATTGTCCGTGCCGCGGGCCTTGAGATCGAGATGGCCTTTCAGATTGCGCTCGGACAGGGTGCTGATCTCCCGCGCATAGGTCTTGAAACCGGCTGAGGTCAGAAGCGTCAGGGACGGGCTTTGGGCCATACGCACCGTGCGCGCCTTCAGCGTGCCCGCATCCCGGACGATAGCCGCATAAAAGGGCTCTTTCGACAGCGGATTGACGGCCGGTGTCGCCGCCATAACAGGCGTCGTCAGCAGAATGGCGATCAGCGCAAGGTGTTTCATGGCGGCTCCTTCGCCTCCCCTTATGCAAGAGCCCGGCCAAAAAAGCGTTAATCCCGCCTAACTGTTGTGCCGCCACGAGGCGGAGATTAGTTCAGCGTCTTAGGCTTG
>NZ_JAIWNX010000213.1 GCF_020217185.1 Asticcacaulis sp. | reverse complement strand
GGGGCTTCGCCGGCCGGGATCGGCAGGGGAGCGACCGGGATACCGTCGTCGATCAGTTCGCGCACCTCGTCGCGGCTGGCCTCGCCATAGATAGGGCGTTCGGGCGCCAAGCCTTCGTGCATGTCGCGGGCTTCGCGCGCAAAGCTGTCGCCCACATAGTCGAAATTCTGCTCCACATGGGTGCGCACGCGGTGCATGGCCTCGGCCACGGCCTTGCGCATATCCGACTGACGGCTTTCGACGGCCTCAGAGGTGCGCACCATCGGGGCCATGATCGCCTTTTCAACCTGCGCGCTGCCGCAGTGCGGACACTCGATCAGCGCCCGCGCCTTCTGCTCATCGAAGGCGGTTGAATTGGAAAACCACGCCTCGAACTCATGGTGGTGTTCGCATTTCAGGGCATAGCGGATCATACGCGCACAAAGGTCCTGTCGTGTTGCAACTGAGGGATGGCCGTGCGGGCGCGCGCGACCTCCGACAGGTCGATCTCGGCCATCAGCACCGCCGGGTGATCGTGGTCGAGCCGGGCCATGACCTCGCCCCACGGATTGATGATCATCGAATGGCCCCAGGTCTTGCGGCCATCCTCGTGCGGGCCGCCCTGCGCCGGGGCAAAAACGAAACAGCCGGTTTCAATGGCACGGGCGCGCAGCAGCACCTCCCAGTGCGCCTGCCCGGTCGGGACGGTAAAGGCCGCGGGCACGGCGATCATCGACGCCCCGCCCTGTGCCAGCGCGCGATGCAGATAGCCGAAGCGCACATCATAGCAGATGGTCAGGCCCAGTCCGCCCCACGGAGTCGGTGCAATCACCGCCCGTTCGCCCCCGCAGACGCCCGCCGATTCGCGATAGACCTCGCCATTGGGCGTTGTGGCGTCAAACAGGTGGATCTTGTCGTAAAAGGCCGCCTCTTCGCCCGTCTCATCGAAGAAAAAGGCTCGGTTGACCGCGCGGTCTTCGCCCGCGACCGGCGAACGGACAATGGCCGAGCCCAGCAGGGTGGGCACGCGATATCGCGCCGCCAGCGCCTTCACGCCTGCCACACAGGCGTCGGCGTCGAGCGTGGTAACGACCTGCGCCTTCCTCTCCTTGCGCTGCTCCATCAGGTTGGAACATTCGGGCGTCAGGATAAGCTGCGCGCCTGAGGCCACTGCCGTTTCGTACAGCGGTTTCAGGTGCTCAAACGCCCGCACCGGGTCGGCGGGGGTGTTCAGTTGCAGCAGGGCGACTTTGAGCGGAGCGGCCTTTGCCATTTACGACGCCAGCAGAGGGTCCAGACCGCCGCGCGAATCGAGCGACACCAGATCGTCACAGCCGCCGACATGCAGGCCATCAATGAAGATTTGCGGATAGGTGGCACGACCCGACCGCTCGTTCATTTCCTTGCGCAGCTCCGGATCGTTGGACGCGACGATTTCCTTGTACTCGGCGCCCTTGGAGTCCAGCAGCGCCTTGGCGCGCTCGCAATAGGGGCAGTAGGGCTTGGTATAGATTTCAATATTCGGCATGGGGGTCCACAGTCAAAACGCAACCTTGTCACAAACCATTATATAGGCAAGGGTTTGCAAGTTTTAAAGACGGACCTGTGGCTGACGCGCGACAGAAAGACCGCGCGCCTTCAGACTTCGAGAGCGGGTACAGCGCGGGCCAGCACCAGCACATCGACGTCGCGCGCCCCGGCCTCACGCAGGGCCTTGGCGCAGGCCGTGAGCGTCGCACCGGAGGTGAACACATCATCGACCAGCAGCACCCGCCGTCCGCGCAAACGCCGCGCGCCGGAGGCCGTTACGGCAAAAGCCCCCTTCACATTCTCAAAACGATCTTCGCGGCGGCCTTTGGCCGTACGGGCGCGGCTGAACTGCACCGAGGTGGCGCGCTGTCGGATCAGGGCGTCGGGCACAAAGTCCTTCTGATACTGCCGCGCCAGGGGCCGGGCCAGCTCCGCCGCCTGATTATAGCGGCGCTGAAACAGTCTGCGCCAGTGCAGGGGCACTGGCACGATCACATCGACCTCCTCCATCAGCTCGGCCCCTGCTCGCGACAGCCAGCCCGACAGGATGGGCCGCAGATCGAGCCGGTCAGCGTGTTTAAACGCCAGAATCAGGCCCTTAGAGGCATCGGTATAAAGACAGGCGGCGCGGCCACGGCGAAACGGGAACGGCTTTTGCGTACAGACATCACAAAGCGCCCCGGCCCCCAGAAACACCCCGCCTTCAAACGGTCGGGCGCACATGTCGCAGCCCTGCCCCGTCAGAAAGCGAATGGCGCTCCAGTCATCCGCCGTCAGGCCGCCGGCCTGTACTGCGTCTTTTACCCCCGCTGAATTACGCAGATCGGGGTCGTGAGTAAGCGCCTGACGCGGATAAAGCGCATCCAGCAACCGCGTCCCGCCTTCGCGCAGACGCGGGATAAGCGCCAGTTCCGCCACCCACGTTTTCAGCCCGTCTATGGACAGCCGCATCCCCACCCCCTATTTGAACGACATGACAACACCGCGCCTCTTCGATCGTCAACTGCTGCGTCACCGCCTCGACCGCACGGCGGGCGATTTCACCACGGCCAACTTCTTGAAACGGCGCAGCGCCGAGGACATGATCGACACCTTGGCGGCCATCAACCGCCGCTTCGACGTGGCGCTGGAGATCGGCCGCCGCGATGGCCGTTTCGCTGAGCTATTGGCCGGGACGCCGGAGGTGGCCGCCAAGATCGGCTATCTGATCGAAAGCGACCTGTCGGCCCGCCACCGCCCCGCCGTGGTGCTGGACGAAGAGGCCCTGCCCTTTGGCGATGACACGCTCGATCTGGTGGTGTCGTCTCTGGCTTTTCACACCACCAACGACCTGCCCGGCGTGCTGGTGCAGTTGCGCCGCGCCCTGCGCCCCGACGGCCTTTTGATCGCCTCGCAATTCGGCGGCGAGACCCTGCACGAGTTGCGCCGCGTGCTGATGGAGGCCGAACTGGAAATCCGCGGCGGAACGGGGGCGCGCGTCGCCCCCTTTGCCGAAGGGACGGACTGCGTGGATTTACTGCGCCGCGCCGGGTTCAACATGCCCGTTGTCGATACAGACAAGGTGGTGGTCAGCTACGCCCACCCGCTCAGCCTGCTGCGCGATCTGCGGGCCATGGGGGAAACCAACATCCTGTTCGACCGCCCGCGCAAGGGGCTGAACCGCGCCATCCTCAGCCGGGCGTTTGAGCTTTACGCCGAACGCTATCCGCATCCGGAAGGCGGCGTGCGCGCCACGTTTGAGATTATCACCCTATCCGGCTGGACCCCGCACGAAAGCCAGCAAAAGCCGCTGCGTCCCGGTTCCGCCAAGGTGCGTCTGGCCGATGCGCTGGGGGTGAAGGAAGGGAAGCTATAGCCTCCTTACCCTGTCAAAGTTATCGAGAGTCAGGAATCAAATAAAATCATTGAGATACGCCACCAGCGGCAGGTCCGCCGGGGGCATGGGATAGTCGCGCATATCCTTAGGCCGCACCCATTTCAGCGCTGTGTGTTCCTTCGGCTGCGGCGTGCCCTCCCAGCGGCGGATCAGATACAGCGGCATCAGCAGGTGAAACGTCTCATAGGTATGCGAGGCAAAGACGAAGGGGGCCAGACAGGCGGCCTTTGTCGTAATACCCAGTTCTTCCTCAAGCTCACGGATCAGCGCCGCTTCGGGAGTTTCGCCGGGCTCAACCTTGCCGCCGGGAAACTCCCACTGCCCGGCCAGCGACTTGCCCTCCGGACGCTGGGCGATCAGCACCCGCCCGTCACTGTCGATCAGGGCCGCCGCAACGACAAGTACGGTTTTCATAGACGTGCCCCCTCCGCCTCGACAGGCTCTGCACCTCCCCCGCTTCGCAGGGGAGGAGGTTAGCTGCGATAGTCACCATTAATGCTGATATACCCATGCGTCAGGTCACAGGTATAGACATGCGCAGACCCTCGGCCGACACCGACATCGACGCTGATTTCCAGCTCGGACTTCTTCATATAGGCGCTCATCGCCGCCTCATCATAGGTCAGCGACACGGCACCGTGTTCAGCGGCGACCAACTCCCCGAAACGGATGGCGAGGTGGTCGCGATCCACCTCTTCCTCGGTCTTGCCCACCGCCATGACGATGCGGCCCCAGTTGGCGTCTTCGCCGGCCCAGGCCGTCTTGCACAGGGGGCTTTCGGCGATTGACTTGGCGATCTTGCGCGCCGACGCCGGTGAGGACGCCCCCGTCACCGTGACCTTGACGAACTTGGTCGCGCCTTCGCCGTCGCGGATGAGCTGGGTGGCGAGGCTGTGCATCACCTTTTCCAGCTTGTCGCGGAAGTCGGCCAGACGCTTGTCACCCGCACGGCTGATCTTCGGGGCTCCTGCCGCCCCTGTGGCAAACAAAAGCGCCGTGTCGTTGGTCGAAGTGTCGCCATCCACCGTCACGCTGTTGAACGTGGTGCGCGTATAAAGCCCCAGCAGCGATTGCAGCACACCGGCCGAGAGGGTCGCGTCCGTGACGATAAAGGCCAGCATGGTCGCCATGTCCGGTGCGATCATGCCCGACCCCTTGGCGATACCGGCGATCTTCACCTCTACCCCGTCGATCAGCGCGGTTTCATAGGCGCCCTTAGGGAAGGTGTCGGTGGTCATGATGGCCTGAGCCGCCGCGTGCCAGGCATCGGCCTTGAACGACTCTTCGATCAGCGGCAGTTGCGCGGCAATCTTGGCGTCGTCCAGCACCACGCCGATCACGCCGGTCGAAGCCAGCATGATGTCGCGCTGACGGCAATCGAGCCGCCGGGCCACAGCCGCCGCCGTGCGGCGCGCCGCATCGGCCCCCAGCTTGCCCGTAAAGGCGTTGGCGCAACCGGCATTGCAGACCAGCGCGCGGATTTCATTGCCTTCATTGGCCGCCAGCTGCTTCTTGCACCAATCGACCGGGGCAGAGCCAATGCTATGCCGCGTGAAGACGCCCGCCGCCGTGGTGCCTTCGGCGAACTTCATCACCAGCAGATCAGGACGGACGTGCTTGTAATAGCCCGCGCGGGCAATGGCGATATCGACGCCACCCACCGGCGGCATGGGCGGCAGATCGACGGCCAGCGGCGATACGGCCAGACCGGGCTTGCCCGTCGCCGGTTTGGGGGGCTCAGCGGTTGAGGCCGTATGCACACCCACCAGCTCGGCCCCGGTTTGCACGGCCTTTTTCAGCACATTGGCCAGCGGATCGAGCGCGGCCCCCAGCGGATTCACCTGACCGCGTTCCTGACCGGAAGCCGCGGCAGAGGTATCGGGCGTTTTGCCGGTCGGCGACGGCGGCTTGGTCATGGCGCGCAGCTCCAGTGCGTAGGACATCAAAAAGCGCGGCTTAGCCCCAAATCATCACGCTGTGAAGGCTTTTGTGCAGGGCGATGCCGATTGCCTACTTCTTCGCCGCCGTGCGCGAGGATGTGGCCGAAGCGGCGGCCTTTTCCGGACTTTCACCCACATCGTCAGCGGCCTCGCTGCCGCTGGCGCTGGAGGCCGAGGCCCCCGCCGGGGCCGAGGCCGGTTCGCGGTCTTCGCTGCTGCTCAGACCCTTGACCAGAAATTCAACGCGCGCCCCGTCGCGTAAGCCGCCCAGCAGGCCACGCACCTGCTCCAGCTTGAGCGCCGAGACAATGCCCGGACGCGCCTCTTCGATCGTCATCGGTTGTTCCGGACGGCGCTCCTCGACCTTGAACACGGCCCAGCCGCCATCGATCTGCACCGGTCCGGCGATCTGACCCGGCTTGGCCGTCATCAGGGCTGCGCGATAGCTTTCCGGGATGACGTCGGTGGTGAAATAGCCCATATCGCCGCCATTAAAGCGCGTCGCCTGATCAATGGAGCGCTCCATGGCCATGGCTTCAAACAGGCTGCCGCCCTGAAGCTGACGCATCACATTGTCGGCTTCGGGCCGCGTCTTGACGAGGATCAGGCGCGCGCGGATTTCCTCGGACTTCTGCGCCAGCTTGACCTGTTCGTCGTAGAGGTCCTTGACCTTCTTGTCGTCAATAGAGGCATCGACGCTCTGTTCCAGTAGCATATGCCCCAGAATATCCTCACGCGCCGCCGCGATACGCCGCTGCGCCAGTTCGGTGCGATCAATGCCTTTTTTCAGCGCCGCCTGCGCCAGAAGTTTCTGGTCGATCACCTCTTCCAGCGTGCGGCGAAACAGAGGTGAGGCCAGATCGAAGGGCTCACCGTCGCCGATCAGTCCCTGCTGAACCGCCTCATAGCGCACGTCGGAGGCCCAGATGGTATGGCCGTCGATACGGGCCACGGCGACATCGCCGGGCTCCGGCGGGCGCTCGTCCAGAGTCGGTTTGTCGCACCCGGCAATCGTCAGGGTCACAAGGGCCAGAACCGCCACCTGCCTGAGCTTTGTCCAACGCTGCATACTGAAAGCTTCCCCGCTGTCGTGCGCATCCAACTTACATTGACAGAACGCAAGCGCAAGCCTAAGTCAGTCCCCGCGCTTGAAAAGCGCTGGCTCACGCCTATTTGCCTATTACGTCATACACGTGACACCTTGATATTATCCAAACAGGTGTGTCCGAATAAGGCGGACAGGTCAAAATACTGAAATCTAATTGTCGGGTATCTCATGCTGGCTTTCGCCAAATCTCTGTTCGGCTCCGCTAATGAGCGCAAGGTCAAGTCGATGGGCGGGCGTATTGCCCGCATCAATGCGCTGGAACCCCGGATGAAGGCGATGAGCAATGAGGAGCTGGCGCATCAGACCGTCCTGTTCCGCGAACGCATTGCCAATGGCGCTTCGCTCGATTCGCTGCTCGAAGAGGCCTTCGCCACGGTGCGCGAAGCTGCCTGGCGCTCGATCGGTCAGCGTCACTACGATGTTCAGTTGACCGGCGGCCTGATCCTGCATCAGGGCGGTATCGCCGAAATGCGGACCGGCGAAGGCAAGACGCTGGTCGGCACGGCGCCGGTTTACCTCAATGCGCTGACGGGCAAGGGCGTGCACCTGATCACCGTCAACGACTACCTGGCCAAACGCGACGCCGACTTCATGGGCCGCGTCTATCGTTTTCTGGGTCTGTCCACCGGCGTCATCGTGTCGGGCATGTCGCCGGGCGCGCGCAAGGCCGCCTACGGCTCGGATGTGACCTACGGCACTAACAACGAATTCGGCTTTGACTATCTGCGCGACAACCTCGTCTATAACCGCGAGGAAATGGTGCAGCGTGGCCACCACTTCGCCATCGTCGATGAAGTGGACTCCATCCTCATCGACGAAGCGCGCACGCCTCTGATCATCTCCGGCCCGACCGAAGACCGTTCGGAACTGTATAAGGTGCTGGATGCGCTGATCAAGGACCTGATTCAGGACCCGGAAACCTTTGAGCTGGACGAAAAGCAGCGTCAGGTCCTGCTGTCGGAAGCGGGCTCTGAGCGCCTCGAAGAAATGCTGACGGCCGGCGGGCATCTGGCCGAAGACACGGCGGGTCTTTACGACGCAGCCAACGTCTCGCTGGTGCACCACGCCAATCAGGCCCTGCGCGCCAACACCCTCTACACGGTCAACAAGGACTATATTGTCAAGGACGGCGAAATCGTCCTGATCGACGAATTTACCGGCCGTATGATGCAGGGCCGCCGCCTGTCCGAAGGCCTGCATCAGGCTATCGAAGCTAAGGAAGCCGTGGCCATTCAGCCGGAAAACCAGACTCTGGCCTCGGTGACCATCCAGAACTATTTCCGCATGTATCAGAAGCTGTCGGGCATGACCGGTACGGCGGCGACCGAAGCGGCGGAATTTGGCGATATCTACAAGATGGACGTGCTCGAAGTGCCGACGCACCGCCCCATCAAGCGTATCGACTATGACGATGAGGTCTATCGCACCGAGCGCGAAAAGTTCAAGGCCATCGCCGATCAGGTCGCCGACTGCTATGTGCGCGGTCAGCCGATCCTCGTAGGGACGGCTTCGATCGAAAAGTCCGACGCCCTGTCGGAATTCCTCAAGACCTATGCCTACGACGTCGAAACCAAGGCCGTAAAACCGGAATACGCCAAGCTCGACAAGAAGGAGCTGGCCAAGCTGGGCGATGCGGCCTTCGATATCGTGCGCGGTTCGGGCAAGGGTATTCCGCACAATGTGCTGAACGCGCGCCACCATGAAAACGAAGCCTATATCATCGCCGATGCCGGCGTGCCCGGTGCGGTGACCATCGCCACCAACATGGCTGGTCGCGGTACCGACATCCAGCTCGGCGGCAATGTCGATCTGCGGGTACAAAAGTGGCTCGAAGAACAGGCTGAGGCCGGTGTGGACGTGTCCAACGAGGCACTTCTGGCCAAGAAGGCTGAGGTTGAAACCCAGATCGCCGACCTCAAGCTTAAGGCACTGGCCGCGGGTGGCCTGTTCGTGCTGGGCACCGAGCGCCACGAAAGCCGCCGTATCGACAACCAGTTGCGCGGTCGTACCGGCCGTCAGGGCGACCCCGGCACCTCGAAATTCTACCTGTCGTGCGAAGATGACCTGATGCGCATCTTCGCCGGTGACCGTCTCAACGCCATGATGAAGACTCTGGGCGTCGAAGAGGGCGAAGCCATTACGCACAAGCTGCTCAACTCGGCCATCGCCACCGCCCAGAAGCGCGTCGAGCAACGCAACTACGAAATCCGCAAGAACCTGCTGAAGTACGACGACGTGGTCAATGACCAGCGCAAGGCCGTTTTCGAGCAGCGTCAGGAGTTCATGGACACCGAGGACCTGTCGGAAATCGTCTCCGAAATGCGCGAAGAGACGATCCGCGACCTCGTTGACCGTCACCTGCCGCCCAAGGCCTATGCCGAGCAGTGGGACATTGCCGGGCTGAAGGAACAGTGCGAGCGCCTGCTGGGCCTCGACCTGCCACTGGAAGACTGGGCCGCCGAAGAAGGCATCGCCAACGAGGAAATCGAAGAGCGCATCCAGACCATCGCCGCGCAAAAGATGGAGGAACGCCTCCAGCTTCTGGGGCCGGATCAGATGAAGGCGCTGGAAAAGAACTTCCTGCTGCAGATGATCGACATGCAGTGGCGTGAGCACCTGATGCATCTCGACCACCTGCGCGCCGTCATCGGTCTGCGCGGTTATGGTCAGCGCGACCCGCTGAACGAGTACAAGACCGAGGCCTTCGCCCTGTTCGAGACGCTGCTGGTCAATCTGCGCCACAATGTGACGCGCTGGCTGATGACGGTTGAAATCCGCTTCCAGGGTCAGCCGGAGCCGGAGCCGGTACGCTTTGAGGAAATCCACCTCAACCCTCTGACGGGTGAAAACGAACGCGCGCCGCAACTGAGCGACGACTTGACGTCGGAACAGCGCGCCGCCCTGCCCGTCTCGGCCCTGCCCGCCGGCTGGGAAAGCACCTCGCGCAACGGCCTTTGCCCCTGCGGCTCAGGCAAGAAGTTCAAGCACTGCCACGGCGCGCTGATCTGAAATCCTCTTTGACTAAGGCCTGTTGTCCCCCGGATACCACATCCGGGGGATAGCCTTTTCGCGCCCCAAGATTCCCCCGTTGCCACCTCGTCAGGAATTGGTTAACGTCGCTTAAGGCCTGAGTGGTTTCGGGCACTTGGGGGTATAAAATGTCGTGCATGCGGGTTCTGACGTCCGGGCTGCTGATTGCGGGCACCGTTCTGTGCCTTGAGGCCCTTGGCCCTTCGGCGCAGGCACAAACGATGGCCATCGCCAAAACACCGGCCCAACCGGTCGTTCCCCCTTCCCTGCAAGGCTCGTTCATTTCGCCCGAAGCGCCGCTGGCGCCGAAGATCGAGCTTGATCCGGCGCTGATCGGCATGGCCCCGCGCCTTGAGGGGACCGCCGCGGCCACCGTTTCGCCCGAAGACAAGGCCGCCGCCGCACGCAAATCCCGGCGCATCGCGCTGTACAAGCAATTGATGGAAACCAACGGCACGACCAAGAATGTGCGCCTGATCATGGCCAATACCAAGGCGGCAGTGCGCCTGGTCATTCTGGAGCGCAAGGGGGCGCAGT
>NZ_JAIWNX010000212.1 GCF_020217185.1 Asticcacaulis sp. | reverse complement strand
CGCTTAGTGGTGCCGATGAGCTGAAGTTCAATCAGATCGCCGACCGCGTACTGAAAGAGGCCGAAGCCAGCATTATCGACCAGATCGCGACGGCTCAGTCCGCCAATTTCAGCGAAGAAGAAATCCTGACCCTGATCAGCGCCAATTCCGGCCCGGTTGCGGCCAAGTATAATACGAGCAAGTTCGCGAATCCCGACGCCAATGCCCAGCAGATCCAGAGCTACATGGTCGAAGCGGTGATAAAAATTATCAAGACATTCAAGGAAGCCATTTCGGGCTGACCGGTAGCGCATTGTGAGATGGGGGTTTGAGTGGTGTATTTGAAGCACGTGATGACGGGTGTGGGGCTGATGGGGCTGATGGGGGCCATGGGGGCACAGGCGCGCGAACCGGAACGTGAACCCGGCGCGCGTATAGCCGTCATGCCGAAGCCGGAGCAAAAGCGGATGAATCCGCCGGTCACCGCGACGGCACCGCAAGGCGCGTCACCGGCTCAGGCACCCATCCCGGCCCAGACTGTGGCTAAAATCAATCCGGCCCCTGTGGCGCAGCCCTCTGGCGAAATCGCGCCTTCGGTCGATATGATCGAAAGCCCGCCACCCGTGGTGACGGCGGCGGCGCAGGACGTTGGCCCGGTCGGTCCCGCCAAACCCACTGGTGATTTCGCCGAACGTGTTGAGCTGGCGCAACAGTTGCTGGAAGTGGATGGCACCGAGGCCATTATCCGCCACTTCGTCAGCGAAGTGCACATGCGCCTGATCATTGGCGAAGTGGGTAAGTACATAGATTTCAATAGCCTGAATGAAAGCGACCGCTATCGTCTGGCGACGATTGTGGCGACCGTTTCGACCGAGCTGGGCGACAAGATCCTCACCCTGACGGCGCGCGGTCACGCGCAGAACCTCAGCAAGGAGGAGCTTCTGTACCTGACCCGTGTCAACGACAGCGATGCTCAGCGCAAGCTGACCCAGATGCGTATCGACGACACGGGTGAACTGGACAAGAACGCCACGCTGGTCATGCAGATTTCCGCGCTGAAGATCGTTCAGGAATTTGAAAAACCATGAGGTCGCCGGTCCTCAAGGCGCTGTTTCTGACTCTGGGCCTGCTGGTCCTGGCGGCGGCCCCCGCCTGCCTTCTGCTACCGCAAAACAAGCATGCCGCGCACACGACCGGCCCCAGCCTTCTGGCGGCCTATTGATCGGTACGCCGATACCGATGTTATTCTCCCTCTTGGCGAATCTTGAATTTGGGATACAGTATTAATCAATGGCCGAACCCCATAGTCGGTCAGGGCTAAAAAGTGCCGCCTGATACCGGGTTAAGGCACGTGAAAATTGGGAAAAATCGCCAAGGGAGGCGTCCAATGAAACACCTGGGTAAGATCGCGGTCGCCGCGATCACACTGTCAGCCTTGCTGGCCGGTACGGGCTATGCGCAAAGCGCCGATTGCCGCAAAAAGTGCAATGACACCTATCAGGCCTGCCAGAAGGCCGGTACGTCCGAAGAAAAGTGCCGCGCCGCGTGGCTGGATTGCAAGAAGAAGTGCAAATAAGTAACCCATAGTTGCGGGGCCGGAGTACGCTCCGGCTCTATTCAACTGAGGCCTTGCGGTTTTCTGCAATCAGCGCATTCGACGCACTCTCTATGCGCGTCTTGATTTCGCTCATGAATTCGCCGCGCTTCAGCCCGGCCGGAACGGGCGGCAAGAATTCGAACACCACCGTGCCGGGTTTGCGGATGATGCCGTGCGCCGGCCAGCACTGACCGGAATTGGTGGCCAGCAGATGGCAGGGAAATGCGAGGTCGCGATAAAGTGCGGCGACGCCCGGTTTGTACTCCGGGTCCTGCCCCACCTCTGAGCGCGTACCTTCGGCAAAAATCAGGATCTGCCGCGCGTTCTCCAACCGGTCGCGCGCGTCGATGACCATGGCGCGTAAGGCCTTGGAGGCATCCTTGCGGCGTATGGGGATCATGCGCGTACGCCAGATATACCAGCCGAAAAACGGCAGGTAGGTCAGTTCCTTCTTCAGCACAAAGCAAGGGTCATCCAGCACGACAAACGGTGCAATCGTATCGAGCATACTGAGGTGCTTGCCCGCGATCAGAGCCGCCCCCTTCGGCCGGTGCTCCAGCCCGCGGAACTCAACCTTGACGCCACAGATATAGCGCAGGCCAAAAAGGACCAGATGCGCCCACAGCTTAACCGTCTGCATTCCCCAGCGCCGCGACAGCAGCATGAAGGGCGTGCCCAACAGGCCGATGATCACGACCAGACCATAAAGCCAGACGACGAAAACAACTGAACGCAGGAAATTCAAGAGGCCGAACCTTCCGCCGCAGCCTCACCGGCTGCGGTCTCATCCTTTTTGCCCGAACCGGTCAGGCTGGAAAAAATATCACGCGCCAATATGGCCAAATACTTACTGTATTCCACAATCAGCATGCGCGAACTGCGCCACGATTTCCACCACTCGCGCGCATCAAGCGTCGGGGTGGCCACCGGATAGGCGTGTAACTTGACCCCCGGCAAGGCTGCCTTGATCTCCAGCAGGCTGCGCGGCATGTGATAATCCGAGGTCACGACGATCAGGTCATCGAACCCCTTGGCCTTGGCCCACTCAGCCACCTCGTAGGCGTTGCCGAGCGTAGTCTGCGCCTCGTACCCCAGATCGACACAGCACTCATAGAGCTTTTTGGAGCCTTCAGTGACGGGCAGCAATTCTTCGCGCTTCACTTCGCGGTTGACGCCGGAAATCAGCATGCGCGCGCCCTTGCGTCGCTCCAGCAAGCGCATACCTTCCTTGATGCGCATGTCCGACGCACCGGTCAGCACGACGATGGCGTCGGCGGCCTCTTCCGGTTCGGCGGCCGGAGTCGAATGGATAACGCGGTCGGCGAAGGCGTAAAGCCCGGCCAACCACAATCCAACCACCAAAACCACGGCCACAAGGCGGCGCATCAGCTTTTCCCCAGCATCTTCAGGGTTACGATACGCGCGGTTCCCGCAGCAATCAAGGCGGCGAGCAGTGGACAGGGCAACAAAACCAACAGGTCCAGCCACGAAAAGGGCAGAGCCAGCAACAGGCTTTGCGACGATCCGGTCAGCTTGATCACCACCATGACCAGCCCCGCCGCTACCGCACCCAAGAGGCCGGAGATCGCGGCCATGCGCGCAAAGCGGAACTGAAACCGCCCGGCGATAAATGTGTCCGTCGCGCCGCACAGGCTCAGGACCTCAACAATATTGGCGCGCGCCATCAGCCCAGCGCGCGTGGCAAAGCCCACCACCGCCGCCGCTGCGGAGGCAATCAGTAAAAATATACCCAGAGAAATCAGACGGATAATCAACGCAGACGTCTCAATATCCTGAAGCCAGGTTGAATGATCGTCGATGGTGGCGTCGATTTCCTTCTCTGACAACGCCTCCGACAGGGCGGTGGCCTTCGCCGGTTTGGCCTCATCCAGCCGCACCTCCACCAGATTGGGCAAGGGCAGGTCCTCCAGCACCGCATCGCCCAGCCACGGCTTGATCAACGCCTTGGCGCGCTCCGGTTCGATAGCGGCGGCCTCCTTGACGCCCGGCACTCCGGCCAGCACTTCGGCGGCGCGCGCCGCAGCGACAGAGCCGCTTTCAAGCCCCGTCGGGCGCACCTGCACCGTCACTTCGGCACGGATTTCGCGCGACCAGCCCGACGCCGCGCGATTCGAGGCCAGCGCAATCAGGGCCGACAACGCCGCCAGAAAGAACAGGACGGCGATCACGTAGTGCAGCGACACCTCGCGTGTGTCCTGCTCAGGCAGCAGATCGCGGCGGCGCAGGCGTTTCCCGGCGGTCATAACGCCCCCCTCACCGTCTGGGTCAGGTCGCGCTGAAACAGCCGCCCCTCGCGTAGTTCAAGTACCGGCATACCTGATGCACGGATCAGCGCTTCGTCATGGGTGGCGATCAACACGGTTGCCCCCAAGCGGTTCAGCTCGATAAACAAGCGCATGATCCGCAGGCCCATGGCGTGGTCGATATTGCCGGTGGGCTCATCGGCCAGAATCAGGGTCGGACGGTTAATCACGGCCCGCGCAATGGCCAGCCGTTGCTTTTCACCGCCCGACAGCACATCCGGCATGACGTGCAGGCGATTTTTCAGCCCAACCCAACTCAGCAACTCAATGACATCGGCTTCGAATCGCTTTGGGTCTTCGCCGCGCACAAACAACGGCAAGGCGGCATTGTCGAACACATCGAGGTGCTCCAGCAGGCGGAAATCCTGAAAGACGATGCCGATACGCCGGCGCATATCGGCAGTCTGTTTGCGGTCGGCCGGATTAAGACGTTCGCCAAACAGGCTGATTTCGCCCACAGACGGCTTTTGCGCCTGATAAATCAGACGCAAAAGCGAGGTCTTGCCCGCGCCTGAGGGACCGGTCAGAAAATGAAACGACCCGGCAGGCAGTGAAAAATTCAAATCTTTCAGTATGTAGTGCTCAGGGTCATGTCCGGTATGCCCGGCCCCTTCATAGCCCAGTCCGACGTCGCGGAACACAACCACCTGGCTGTGATCCGGCTCAAAAAGATCGTCGTGTTCGTAGGCTGTTACCACAGGTTTCAGACTCGCGTTTTGAGGTCTTGTTAATGCTTTTCGGCCAAAAAGGTTAAGCACCCGTTTGGTTAACGGGCCTTATGTAGTGATTCGTCCGGATGCTTCTGACCTGTCCCAAATGCGCGCTCAGTTACGCGATTGATGAGGCCCAGCTGGGGCCTCAGGGTCGCACCGTGCGCTGCGCTTCGTGCAAAACAACCTGGCACGCGGAAAAGCCCGAAGAGCCGATCGAACTGCCGCTCGAAAAGGCCGTGGAAAAGCCTGCCACCGGGTTGAAGGAAGTCAAGGCGAAGAAGATTCCGTCGCTGTACCGCGACATGATCGAAAGCCAGAAGCGACACAAGGCCCTGATGGCGCAGGGCATCATCTGGGGCGCGCTGACGGCTACCTTCGTTGCCATGCTGGGCACGGCCTTTCTGCTGCGCGTCGATCTGGTGCGCGCCTTTCCGCGTCTGGGCGGGGCCTATGCGGCCGTGGGCGTTCCGGTGAATGCCGCAGGCCTCGAAGTGCTGGAGTCTAAGCTGGAAAACACCCTGCGCGGGGGCCGTTTCGTCGCCACGGTGACGCTGAAGGTCAAGAATATCCGCGATGAGGCCAATCCGGTGCCGCCGGTGCGCGTCGATCTGATGGACAAGGAGTCACACCCGCTTGACACCACGCTGATCCCGCCGCTGGGGCTTACGCTTGAAGCCAACGAAACGCGCGTCCTGACCTTTGACATTCCTGACCCCTCCAACCGCGTCAAGAATATCAAGCTGGCCTTTGACCTGCAGGCGGCCAAAGACCTGTCGCGCGTCCGTCCGTCCCTTATGAACGGCAGCGGTGGCGGGCACGGCGAAGAGGCGCACGGGGATGGCGGCCACGGGACACCACCGGCGACAGAAGACGCCCACGCGGCTCCGGGTCATGAGGCGGCCCCCGCTGCCGATGCCGGACACGCGGCGACGGCTGCGGAAAACGCGCATGGAGACGCGACAACTGCGGCTGACCATGCTACGGAAAAACCAGCCGAGCTGCGGCCCGCGCCTGACGCGCCCTCTGCCGCCGCTCATCACTAGTTTTTACTGAGTTTACATGACCTACGACATTCTCCTGAGCGAGGCGGACATCGCCGCGCGCATCGACGCTATGGCCAGGGAGATGGCCCCGCGCCTCACCGAAGAGACGGTCGGCGTTTGCCTGCTGACCGGCGGCATCTGGTTTGCCGCAGACCTGACGCGCGCGCTGGCCCGCCACGGCCTCGGCATCAGCTTTGATTCGATGTGGCTGTCCTCCTATGGCGACGGCCGTCAGAGCGGGGAGATGATCCTGCGCGCCGACCTGCAACGCCCGGTCAAGGGCAAGCAGGTGTTGATCATGGACGATGTGCTGGATACGGGCGCGTCTCTGAAATTTGCCCGCGACCACCTGCTGCGCGCCGGGGCCACCGAGGTACTGACGGCCGTCATGGCGTCGAAGCCCGTCACGCGTCAGATTGAAGCCGATTATGTCGGCTGGGAAGCGCCCAAACGCTATCTGGTCGGCTATGGTCTTGACGATGGCGGCCGCCTGCGCGGTCTGCCGTTTATCGGGGCGCTGGACTGAGCGCACAACGCAACCCCTGAAAAAAAAGCTACCCGGTTTCCGCCGGGTAGCCTTTTGTTTTTATACCTATTTACGCTTGGCGAGATAGCCGTGCATGGTCATCCAGCGCACGAAGGCGTCGAACCAGCCGGTGCTGGTGGTTTCCTTGGGGTACATGCCAAAGCCGTGGCCGCCCTGTTCATAGTAGTGGAACTCGACCGGGCGCTTGGCTGCCTGCCAGCTCTGCACCAGACCGAAATCGCCGTGCGCGAACAGCGGGTCGTCTGCCGCCAGCGCGATAAACAGCGGCGGCGCATCGGCGGGCACGGTCACCGCCGACAGCGGTCCATAGATGTCGCCGATAAAGGCCGGCTTGGCATCCCCCCCGGCCAGAGCGGTGGAGAGGGTGAGCATGGCCCCTGCAGAGAAGCCGACCATGCCGATACGGTCAGAATCGATATGCCATTCTTTCGAGCGCGACCGCACCAGCGCGAAGGCGGCGCGAGCATCGGCGATCTGAGGGGCGATGCGCGTCATCGGGTCTTCCCCCGGCGCCGGGGTCGGACGCGGGCGGGCCGCGCCGGCGAACATCTCCCGCATCGAGGCTTCGAAGCCGGCCATATCGGCAGGGGTCGGGTTGAGGCGATATTTCAGCACGAAGGCCGCCACGCCGCGATCGGCCAGCGCCCTGGCCACGTCCCAGCCCTCGTTCTGCATGGACAGGGTGCGGAAACCGCCACCGGGGGCGACGATTACGGCAGCCCCTGTGGCCTTTTCCGGCGACGGCAGGAAGGGGGTCAGGGTGGCGACGCTGACGTTACGGGCAAAGACGCTGCCGTACTGGCTGTGCCAGGACTCCGGGGCCGTTGCCCCCGGCAGCGGACCGGTATTCAGCACGATGGCATCGGGCTGGGCCGGCGTGGCAATGGGGACCATCTTGTCATTTTGGGCGGAAGCCGGGAGGGCGGTGCTGGCCACGGCCAGAAGCGCCAGGGTCAGGGTTACAGACAGGCCACGTGTCGCCTGCCGGAAAGAACCGGGGAAGGTCATGGTTTGGTTTCCTCTCACTGTGCATTTTGCGTTTCCCGCTCTGCGGCGGGGTTTGGGTCGGGTACGGCTTTGCCGTTTATGGTTGTGATAACGCTAACATGACAGATGAAACCTCGCCACCGTTTTTTTCATCCCACGCACTGGATCATTATGATTTCTGGTAGAAACATAATGATCCAGATTTTTGTTTAGCCCCTCGCCGGGCGGTGGCTTCGCCACCTTGGCCGCCGCCTCAATGGCGGCCTGAGCGGAATGATTCCAGTAGAAATCATTCCGCTCTAAACATGAAATTTTTGTGTGCGGCGCGAAATTAACCCAAATTAACCGTTGCGGTCGTAAAACCGAATCCAGCGTTTTATCAAAACGAGGTGGAAGATGACGGTTCAGGGTATCAAACCCCTGCGCGACGGCGTGCTGGCGGGGGCATTGGTGTTCAGCGTGGCGCTGGTGGCGTCTCTGGCGGTCTATATGACGGCGCAGCACGGCATGAAGACCGAGATTCGCGACAACCTGAACGGCCTGTCGCATCAGGCCGCCGCCTTGCTGGATACGGCAACCCTTTCGAGCTTCACCTCCGGGACGGACAAGGCGGGCACCGACTATCAGCAGGTCGCCGCACCGTTTCAGAAGTTGGTCGATGCCGACAAGCGCCTCGCCTTCATCTACGCCATGGTCGAGCGCGAGGGTAAGGTCTATTTCGTCATGGACGTGCAGCCGACCGGCAGCAACGGTGAGCCCTCGGCGGTGATGGAAGAATATAAAGATGCCTCGCCCCTGCTGGTGCAGTCTTTCCGTGACCGCAAGGGTGCGACCGAAAGCGAACCGGTCACCGACAAATGGGGCACCTTCCTGTCCGGCTATGCGCCCTTCACCGATGCGTCCGGGCAGTTTGCCGGTCTGGTTGGGGTGGACATCACGCTGAAAGAATATCAGGCCAGCCTCAATCGTATCCGTCTGGCCCTGCTGATCGGTCTGGGTCTGGCGGCCCTGTGTGCAGTCGGGGTCGGCTTGGGCGTCTATCGGGCGCGTCAGGTCATGGCCCGCTCGCGGCAGGCCGCCGCCGAGCAGGCGCAGCGCATCAGCGACATGGAACGCCAGCGTCACGAAGCCGAAGCGCACGAAGCCGAACGCGCCGCGCACCTGCGCCGCCGCACGCTGAATGCCCTGGCCGACGAACTGGAAGCCTCGGTGACGACGGTGGTCAGTGAGGTGGTGTCGGCCACGGCCCTGCTGAAAGGTGAAGCCGATAACGTCACCCACATCGCGCAGGACACCAAGACGCGCACCCATCGCGTCTCGGGCATTTCGCAGAACGCCGCCTCCAACTCGGCTCAGGTGGCCGCCGCGGCCGAAGAACTGACGGCCTCCATCGCCGCCATCCGCGAACAGGCCGAACACGCCGCCGCCGTGGTGCGCGTGGCCTCGGACAAGGGCGATACGGCCAAGTCGGTGATTCAACGGTTGAGCGAATCGTCGGGGCGGATCGGCGATGTCGTCGGGCTGATCAACACCATTGCCGGTCAGATCAACCTCCTGTCGCTCAACGCCACCATCGAGGCGGCGCGCGCCGGTGAGGCGGGCCGCGGCTTTGCGGTCGTGGCCTCTGAGGTCAAGGCCCTGTCCAATCAGGTGTCGAAGGCGCTGGGCGATATTTCGGCGCTGGTCGGGGCCATTCAGTCCGAAACCCAGTTGTCGGTTGAGGCGATGAACGACATCCTGCGCACCATTGCCGAGATCGAGACGGGCACCGGCGTCATCGCCGAGGCCGTGGGTCAGCAGTCGCAGGTGACCGCGGAAATTTCGCACACCATCCACGCCACGGCGGCCGGGGCGCGCGAAATCGCCGACAATATGCAAAACGTCACCGACTCGGCGGAAAACACCGGCCTGACGGCGCAAAAGGTCGCCGGGGCAAGCGTTGCCTTGCAGGGCCGCGCTCGCGAACTGAGCGACAAGGTGGACGGCTTCGTGCGCCAGATCCGGGCTTAAGACATTTCTGAGACAGTCAGGCGCTCAGACTCTGTCCTTGAGGTTCAGGGCAGTGGGCGCTCATCGAATCCTTATGGCGATAGCCTTATCCGGCTGTCCTGACCATTTTCCTGAAGGATTTCCGATGAAAACGCTGTTTTTGACTGCCGCCGCACTCGCCTTCGCCGCGCCTGCGCTGGCCCAATCACCCGCAGACTTCTCCGGCCCGTACATTGCGGGTCAGGGCGGCTATGCCAAGACCAAGCTGGAGTTGACCTATAATAACGGCGCCACCACGCAAAGCACCTCAGATGACACCGGCAATGGCGCGGCGGGGGTCATTCTGGGCTTCAATGCGCAAAGCAACGGTACGGTGTTCGGCGTCGAGTCCGACCTGAACTGGAACAATGCCAATGACCGGTACACGGTGCTGGGTGAAGAGGTGGAAACCGGCATCGACTATTCCGGCGCGGTGCGTGCGCGTCTGGGTTTTGTGTCGGGTAACACCCTGTTTTACGGTGCGGCCGGTGTCGCCGGGACGCGCGCCTATGTCGAATACGACGGCGAGAAGGAAACCGAAACCGTCGCCGGCTGGACGGCCGGTATCGGGGCCGATCACGCCTTCAGCGACCGCGTGTTTGGCCGCATCGAATACCGCTATACCGACTTTGGCGACGTCGAAGACGATGGCGTAAAGGCCGAATTGACGCAGCAGTCGGTGTGGCTGGGTCTGGGCATGAAGTTCTGATATCACCCCCAAGGTTGAAACAGGGCAGGCGTCTGCGGACGTCGGCCCTTTTTCGTGTCACGGGCTTTTTCCT
>NZ_JAIWNX010000211.1 GCF_020217185.1 Asticcacaulis sp. | reverse complement strand
TTGAGATTTGGCGTCAGAAGTGCCAAACAGTGCGCCGGTAAAACCCAAGGCCGATAAAAACCTAAGACCGGTAAAAACCAAGGTACGTGTGATGACGAACGAACAGGTCAACCCCATCCCCAACATACTGACGGCCACCCGGCTGGTGCTGGGGATCGCCATGTTTGTGCTGATGGCGGTGTCGGCGGATGCCATTCCGATGGTGTCGGTGATGCCGGACATGATCTTCGGACTGCAACGCTGGGCTTTTTATCTGTTTGTGGTGGCGGCGGCGACCGACTATCTCGATGGTTATCTGGCGCGTCGGCTGAACGCCGTTTCGGTCTGGGGCTCGATCCTCGACCCCATCGCCGACAAGATTCTGGTTTGCGGCACGCTTCTGGGCCTGTTCGCCATGCACACGGGCGACCCCATCTTCGTTCTGCCCGGCGCCATCATCCTGTTCCGTGAGTTTGCCGTCTCGTCCTTACGCGAAGCCACCGCCGGGCGCAGCCTGTCCCTGCCGGTGACCCTGCTGTCGAAGTGGAAGACCGCCATTCAGATGACGTCGCTGGGCGCGTTGCTGATCACCGAAAGCTGGGCCGCCTTCGGTTTGGAAAAGCTGCTGCCCCTGTGGTACGACCCCTTCTTCACCATCGCCTATCTGGCCCTGTGGTTCGCCGCCCTGGCCTCGATCTGGACAGGCGTGACCTACTTTATCCAAACGCGCCGCCAACTCTAGGCGCAGCCCTCAATTTGGCGATCTGGGGCGTCGGCGTCGCTAGGCTGTATTCATATACAGCCGTCGCTAGCCTCCTGCCATCTCATCCAAATTGAGGGCTGCGCGCCGTTCAGCAAGACGGTGTTTGTCTGCCTGATGAAAAAGTTAACGTGCTAACCGTCTTTCCAAACGCTTCGTTAACCATGTTTTGAGAGGCTTAAAGCCTGTATGGACTCATGGTGTCGGGCGGGTAATGGCCAAGAAAGAGAAACCCAAGAAGGAAGAGGCGCCGCCGGTTGACGGTGCCGAAGGCGAAGAGGGCGAAGCCCCAAAGAAAAAAGGCTTGCCGATCATGCTGATCGCCATTGCCGGTGGCGCGGTGGTGCTGCTGGGTGGGGGCGGGGCCGCGGCCTATTTCCTGTTCCTCAAGCCCAAGCCCGCTGCCGAAGCCGGTGCGCACGGCGAAGAGGCCAAGGGCGGCCACGGTGAAGAAAAGAAAAAGGACGACGGCCACGGCAAGAAGAAGGAAGAGAAGGGCGGCCACGGTGGCGGCGGCGAAAAGGTCGATCCCAAGACCCAGCCGGTGATCGCCGAGGGGCCGGACGGCATCACCTACTTCACCCTGCCGGACACGCTGGCCAATATCCAGACGACCAATGGCAAGGCGACCTATCTCAAGCTGAAACTGACCTTTGAAGTGGCGGACCATGAGACGGTCGAGCTGCTCAACCAGAGCCTGCCGCGTATTGACGACGTGTTGCAGGGCTTTCTGCGCGAGCTGCGCCCGGAGGACGTGACCGGCTCTCAGGGCAGTTATCAGTTGCGTCTGGAGATTCTGCGTCGCGTCAATCTGGTGCTGGCCCCGCATAAGGTCAATGCGGTGCTGATTGAGGAGATGCTGATTACCTGAATCAGGGTAACAGCAGGTTTCGGGTAAGAGTCGGGAAGCAGGCGTAAATGGCGGAAGTCGATCAGGAAGCCTTAATGGCCCAATGGGAGGCCGAACTGGCCGCCGAGGCCGAAGCGGCGACCGGCGGCGGGGGCGACGGGGGTGCGGGCGATCTGGCGGCCGAATGGGAAGCCATGGTCGGCGGCGGTGGAGGCGATGCGCGCATGGCCTCGCCGACCGGGGCTGAGCGCATCCTCAATCAGGACGAAATCGACAGCCTGCTGGGCTTCGACCTCAGCGACGACGATTACAATGAGCGGTCCGGCATCCGGGCCATCATCAATTCGGCCATGGTGTCCTATGAACGCCTGCCGATGCTGGAAATCGTCTTCGATCGGCTGGTGCGCCTGATGACGACCTCTTTGCGTAACTTCACCTCTGACAACGTCGAAGTGTCGCTCGATAATATCTCGTCCATCCGTTTCGGCGATTATCTGAACTCCATCCCGCTGCCGGCCATTCTGGCGGTGTTTCGTGCCGAGGAACTGGACAATTACGGGCTTTTGACCGTCGATTCCAACCTGATCTATTCCATCGTGGACGTGCTTTTGGGCGGGCGGCGCGGCACGGCGGCGCTGCGCATCGAAGGCCGTCCCTACACCACGATCGAGCGCGTGCTGGTGCAGCGCATGGTTGAGGTCATCCTGCACGACGCCAAGATGGCGTTTGAGCCGCTGACGCCGGTCAATTTCAATCTGGACCGTCTGGAAACCAATCCGCGCTTTGCCGCCATTGCGCGCCCGGCCAATGCCGCCATTCTGGTCAAGCTGCGCATCGACATGGAAGACCGCGGCGGCCGCGTTGAGCTGCTGCTGCCCTATGCGACGCTGGAACCCATCCGCAAGATGCTGCTTCAGCAGTTCATGGGCGAAAAGTTCGGCCGCGATAACATCTGGGAAAGCCACCTGGCCACGGAACTGTGGACGACTCAGATGGAAGTGCGCGCCGTACTCGACGAACAGCAGATGCCGTTGTCTGAGGTCTTGAACTTGAAGGTCGGTGAGACCATCGTGCTCAATGCAACGGCTGATTCTCCCATTGAACTGCGGTGCGGCACGATTCCGCTGACCAATGGCAAGATGGGACGCAAAGGCCACAATATCGCTGTCCGCGTCGATCACCCGCTGGCAGCCTCAACCAAGCGCCGATTGACGCAGATCAGGAAGAAGTAGTCCGCCCCCATGCCCGCCGCCGCCGGACTGATCATGGATATGGTCCTTATGGGCCTGCTGCTGGTGGCCCTGTGGTACGGCATGCGCCTCAATGCGCGCCTGAAGGCGCTGCGTAACGGGCAGGAGAGCTTCATCAAGGCGGTGGCTGAGCTGGATCAGGCGGCCATCAAGGCGCACGCCTCTTTGCGCGAACTGCACACCAATGCCGACGAGTCGCAGGAACTGCTGCACGGACGCATTCTGGCGGCGCGCGACCTGTTGTCGAAGCTGGAAAGCCAGATCAACCGCGCCGAACGCGCCCGCCGCGACCTCGAAGAGGTGAATGTCACCCCGGTGACGCGCATCGTCGAACCTGAGGCGGAGCCCCCTCTGTCGGTGGCGCGCAGCGCTCAGCGCGACCGTTGGGCCGGGGCGCGTGGGGCCGAAGGGCGTCAGACCTATGCCGGGCGCGGACGTCCGGCCTTTGAAGACGAGGATGAGGCCGATGAAGACCTCATCCTGCCGCTTTCGGGGCGTCTGCGCGACATGAATGACCGCCTGTCGCGCGGTCAGCGCCCCGAAACGCCGCCCGTCCCGCGTCCGGAGGTCGATGAACAGGCCGCCGTCAGCGCCATCGGGCTGGAAGCGATTAACGAAATGTTGAGAGCGTTCGCCGATCCTGAGGACCGTGAACCCCAGCGTCCGGCCCGCCGCCCCTCAGCGGAAACGCCGCCGCTGCGTACCGAAGGCCGCAGAAGCGCGCCGCCCGACCGTTCTGTGGCTCCGAATGTTCGTCCCGACTCTTTGCGGCTGTCGCGTTCGCGGCTGCCGTCGGCGCTTGATGACGAACTGTTTGACGCGGGTCAGGCGGCTGAGCCGGACTGGCCCGCTCCCCAAGCCGCAGAGGCGGCCCCCAAACCCGCGCGCCCCCTGTTCCGGCGGCTGCGTTGACCCGAGCGCATTCCGAAACGGAGTTCGGCGAAGCCAAAAGTGTGAAGCGGTTTTCGGATTCAAATGCGCGCTAAAGCAAACGCCTGAGTATGTGATTTATGGCCAATCATCTCCGCCTCCTGCCGCTGATCGCCGTTGCCGTCGGCGGTGTTATCGCCGTCCGTGCGGTCGGTTCCATCGAAGCCATGCCCGCCTTCCTCAAAAGCGCCACCGCCTGGGCCGAGGCCCCGAAAGCCGATGGTGAGGCCAAGAAGGGGGAGGCCAAGCCCAAGCCTGAAAAGGCGAACTCGGCGGATGACACGGCCACCGATGCGGCCGAATCCGCCGCCGGTTCGGTCTCCGGCGATGACAAGGCCCTGTCGGTGCTCGATGCGGCCCAGCCCGCCGCTGCCAAGGCCGCCCCGGTCTGCGCCACCTCGGTCGATGATCTGGCCAAACAGGCGGGCATGTCGCCCTCGGAACTGAAGGTCATTCAGGCGCTGGCGCAGCGCCGCGCCGAACTGGACGCCCGCGAAAAGCAGATGGCGACGCAGGAGCAACTGATCGCCGCCGCCGAAAGCAAGCTCGATGGCCGAATCAAGCAACTGGGCGACCTCAAGACCCAGGTGCAGGCCCTGCTCGATCAGGCCAACAAGACCGGCGACGACGACGTGGCGCGCATGGTCAAGGTCTATGAATCTATGAAGCCCAAGGACGCCGCCAAGGTCATGGAAACACTCAAGGACGATGTGCGCCTGCCCATCGCGTCGAAGATGAAGGAGCGCAATCTGGCGGCCATGCTGGCCCAGATGCAGCCCGACAAGGCGCGCGACCTTACCGAAAAGCTGGCCCAGCGCATGAAGAAGGCGGATGACCTGCAAAACCGTCTGGATAAGGTCAATGCCGCCGGTGGTGCCGCTGCGCCCGCGCCGGCCAAACCCGCCGCTCAGGCCCCGGCGAAGAAATAACCGGTGTCGTATGGCCTCCGGCGGGCAGGGGCACGGCCCCTGCACCCATATATTATACCTCCCCAACTTGTTGGGGAGGGGGACCACACGAGCCTGATGAGCGTAGCGAAATCAGGTGAGATGTGGTGGTGGGGTTTTGGGACGTTTCGGTGCGACCGTTAACCTTATGCAGCGTGTCCCCATATGTTTTTTGCGCTCCGCGCAGCGATTTACCATCGGTTACCCGACAAACTGACGGATCATTGACTCCAAAAATCAACCTTCGTTACCTCGGCGTTAACCCTGCCTTAAGCCCAATCAGGGCAAGGATTCGAGCGTCATGACGCGCCCACCTCACGACCTGTCACGGCTGAAAGCCGCGCTGAACGCGGAAACGCAGATGCGTTACCCGTCGCGCGAGGCCGCGTCTGCGGGGTTTACCGTGCGCAACATCCGTTTTGCCGCCGCGGCGGTGGCTCTGACCGGGTTCGGAGCCGCCGGTCTGGCCGTGTCGGCGCCGCTGGCCGATCAGGTGGCCGCCGCACTGGCCTCCAAAAGCGAAATCGACCTGCGTGTCGGGCGCAACGGCGGCGTCAGCCGCGTTGAACTCTATGGCTCCGTCGGGTCGCGCGCCTCGGTGCGTAGCGACAAGGGGCAGGTGGTCATCCGTCTGCCGGGGGCCAAAACGCCCGACATTGGCGACTTCCGCGTCAATCCGCCCACTGGCGTCAAGGCCGTGGACCTGCGCCGCGATGCGCGTGCCAGCGAGATCGTCCTGACCCTCGATGAAGGGGCCAAGGCGCGATTCGGGCGCTCGGACGGCGCGGTCTTTGTGCAGATCGACAGCAAAGACGATCACGGCGAAGCGGCGGAGGTCCTGAAAACCGTCGCGGCCGAAGACCGCAAGGCGGGTGAGCTGCCGCCCGCCCCGGTGGCCGAAACCAAGGCCAAGGCCGCCGTCCCCGTCGTCGCGCTCAAGCAGGTGCGCGTGCAGGACGGCGTGCAGCTCGATTTCCCCTTCCCGGAAGTCACCGGGGCCGCCGTCTTCCGTCGCGGCGAGGCCGTGTGGATGGTCTTTGACCGTGAGGTCGATTTCCGCCTTCCGGCAGGCCTGAAAGACGGCAGTCTCGTCACCGAGGCCAACTGGGTCAAGAATGACGGCTTTACCGCCCTGCGGCTGGTCGCGCCGTCGGCAACGGGCCTGTCGGTCGATACGGAGGGCGCAACCTGGCGCGTGCGCGTCGGCGGTCGGGCCCTGAACGGCGAAGCCAGCGAAGTGGCGGTCAAGCGCGATGACACGACGGGCTCACCCACCCTGACGCTCAATCTGGCCGGGGCCAAGCGCGTGGCGTGGATTCGCGATCCGATGGTGGGCGACCGCATGGCGGTCATTCCGGCCCCCGGTCCGGCCAAGGCCGTGCGCGACGACCGTTCGACGCTTCAGGCCTCGATTGCCGCCACGGCGCAGGGCGTGATGGTTGAGCGCATGACGCCCGACATCATGGTCACGGTCGAAGGCGACCGCGTGGCGGTGACGCGCCCCGGCGGCCTGTTGCTGTCGTCCAACGGCGAAGGGGTGCAAAAGCCCGATCGCGCGGGTTTCAAGCCGGCTTTGTTCCCGACCCTGCCGGACCCGTCGTGGAGCCAGATGCCGGAAGAGGGCTTCCTCAAGACCTATAACCGCCTTCAGGAGGCCGCCGCCGAGGAGCAGGGGGCCGGGGCCGAAGGGCCCTATGCGGCGCGCCTTGATCTGGCGCGTTTCCTGATCGGGCAGGGGATGAATTTCGAAGCGCAGGGCGTGCTCGACCTCCTGACCAAGAACAATCCGCGCAGCCTTGGCGATCCGCAGGTGCGCGGCCTCAAGGTGGTGGCCAAGGTGATGGCGGGCCGCCTGTCCGACGCGCAGGTCGATCTCGATTCGACGGCCTTGCAAAACGATCCGGCGGCCAATCTGTGGCGCGGCTATATCGCCGAACGCGGCCGCCATTACGAAGACGCGCGCAAGGCCTTTGCCGAGGGCGTGTCGGCCATGGAGGGCTTTCCGCCGGAATGGCGCACGCGCTTCGCCACGGCCAATGCCCGCGCCGCGCTGGCGCTGAAAGACACCAAGGCGGCGTGGGAGCTGATCGTCTATGCCGCCGGCCAGGACGTGCCGCCGCTCGACCGGCTTGAGGCGCAACTGGTGCAGGCGGAAATCATTGAGGCACAGGGCGACAAGGCGCGCGCCTACCGCGTCTATGCCGCCATCGCCAAATCGACCTCTGACCGCATCAATGCTCCGGCGCAGTTGCGCGCGGCGCGGCTTAAGCTGGAACTGGGCGAGGGCAAGCCTGAGGAAACGCTGCAACTGCTCAGTTCGCTGCGCTTCCGCTGGCGCGGCGATGAGACGGAACTGGAAACCATCCGCACCATGGCCGATATCTACCTGACGCAAGGACGCTATCGTCAGGCGCTTGAGGTATTGCGCGGGGCCGGGGCTTCCTTCTTCAACCGGCCAGATGCGGTTGAAATCAATGAGAAACTCAGCACAGCCTTCCGTAGCCTGTTCCTCGACGGCATGGCCGACGGGCTACAACCCATCGAGGCGCTGGGCCTCTATTTCGATTTCAAGGACCTGACGCCGGTCGGTGGCGATGGCGACGCCATGGTGCGCCGCATGGTCAAGCGTCTGGTCGAGGTTGATCTTCTGTCTCAGGCGGCTGATCTGCTGCAATATCAGATAGATAACCGTCTTCAAGGCGTTGCCCGCTCTCAGATGGCGGCGGACCTCGCGGCCATTCACCTGATGAATCGTCAGCCGGAAAAGGCACTTCAGGCCCTGTGGAAGACGCGCAACACCCTGCTCCCCAAGGCCGTCCTCACCGAGCGGCGGGTGCTGGAGGCACGGGCGCTGAATGAGTTGAACCGCCCCGATCACGCGCTGGAAGTGCTGGGTAACGATATGTCGCCCGAAGCGCTGGACGTGCGTGCTGACATACTGTGGCGGCAAAAGGACTGGGCCAAGGCCGGGGCGCTGCTGGAGCGACGTCTGGCGGACCGCTGGAAGAAGGACGGGGCGCTGGCCATCGGCGAAGAGGCCAATCTGATCCGCGCCGGGGTGGCCTATAGCCTGGCCAGTGACCAGAAATCGCTGGATCGCCTGTCGCAACGCTTCGGCAAATACGCCGATACGGCCCAGAATGCCGACGCCGTGCGCGTGGCGCTGGCTGGGCTGGATAACGGGCCGCTGCGCGCCTCGGACTTTGCCACCGCAGCCGCCCAGACCGATAGCTTCACCGCCTGGGTCGCGGCCATGAAGCAAAAGTTCCGCACACAGCCCGCGCAACCGGCACCTGCGGCTCCGGCGGCACCCGCCCCGAAGACCGCCTAAGCCTACTTCTTCAGTAGCGGGTCGATGTGCGCCGACAGTTCGTCGCTCTCATAGCGGCTGAGTTGCACCGTCTTGCCATTGATCAGGAAGGTCGGCGTGCCGGTGACGCCGTCTTTCAGCGCCTGCTGGTTCAACTCATTGAGCGTGTTCAAACCTGCGGGATCGGTGACGCAGCGGTTGAAATCGGCCTCGCTCAGGCCGGCCGATTGCGCGATGCGCAGCAGGACCGGGCGGGCATTGGCGTATTGTTCCGGCGCGCCGCCCTGATCCATTTCCGGCTGAGCCCGCATAATGGAGTCGATCACCGTCAGGGCCTTGTCGCGTGATACGCAGTTGGCCAGCATGTGCCCGGCGGCCGCGACCGCCGCATTGCCGGTCATCATGGGGCGATAGACGTAGCGCACCTTGCCCGTTTCGACATATTTGCTTTTGAAGGCGGGCATCATCTTTTCATTGACCTGCGCGCAGATGGGGCAGGCCACAGAGGCGTATTCGACCACCGTTACCGGCGCATCGGCCTTGCCTTCGCTCAGTTCATCGACCTTGATCGTGCCCTTCGACCCGGACTGACCGCAGGCGGCCAGACCCAGCATCAGGAATGCCGCCACCGTCTGGCGCAGCGTGGAAACGGTTTTGGTCATGAGGGTCCCCAAAGGTGCGACAGGTGCGTTTTGCCCTGTATCCAGAATGAGAATGGCGGCGAAAGTGTGACGCGCGCCTTCCCTGATCACATCCGCGTTATCATTGTCCGGATTCGCTTTGTGGCGAAGCTGTGGCCATGTAATATATCTGCATTCTCCGGTGTAACGGAGTTTAACGAACGCAAAGGTTTACGATCGCCAAACGAAAAAGCATAGCCGCCCTGAACAGATGCGCGGCCCCTGAATGAAGATGGAACGGCTCGATTTGACTAATCTTAAGCCGCCGTCTGCTAGTCGAAATCTCGGCCCAGCCCATATTTGCTTTACTTGCGATCAAGCCCCCGAAACCCAGACGATGCCACCCGTTTTTCAGGGCGCGTATCCTTTTGTCTCTAAACCCCCTCTCACTTTTGGAAAGGACGGACCGCGCCGGATGACGGCGGGCCGAAGACACCCATGAATCTCAATAGTCTCAATACCGCTCCCAAGCTCTCTGGCCGCTGGAAGGTCTATGCCCCGCTGGGTGCCGTGGCGCTTCTGGCGCTGTTTGGTCTGGCCTCGTGCGGGCAGACGATCCAGCCCGGCAATGTCGGCGTGAAGATCCGCACGCTGGGCCCCAATGCCGGCGTGGACAAGACCGCTCTGCCGTCGGGCTGGCACCTCAACCTGATCGGCGAGCGTATCGTCGAATTCCCGGCCATCCAGCGCACCTATACTTACACGCGCGAAAAGGATGAGCGCGGCCCGGAAAACGAAGAGATCAACTTCTCGGACAACAACGCCCTGCCTATGACGGCGGACGTGCAACTGGTCATGCGCATCGACGCGGGCAAGGCACCTGAGCTTTACAAGCGCTACCGCCTGACCTTCGATCAGATGTTCGAAGGCCCGATCCGTAACGACGTGCGCTCGGCCATCGCGGCGGAAACCGAACTGGTCAGCGTCGAGTTCCTCTATCGCGGCGGGCGTCAGCAGGTGATCCAGAAGGCGCTGGCCCGCGTCAATCGCAAGTGGGAGCCGCAGGGCGTCAATATCAGTCAGCTCGACTGGATCGGCACCATCCGCTACCCGCAGGTGATCCTCGACTCGATCCAGGCCAAGACCAAGGCCGACGCCGATGCTGCTGCGGCTCAGGCGCAGGTCGCCGTGGCCAAGGCGCAGGCCGACGCGAAGATCGAAGAGGCCCGCGGTCAGGCCGAGGCCAACCGCCTGATCGCTCAGTCGATCGCCGCCAGCCCCGGCGTGGTGCAACTGCGCGCCATCGAAAAGTGGGATGGCAAACTGCCTCAGGTGACCGGTTCGGCCACGCCGT
>NZ_JAIWNX010000210.1 GCF_020217185.1 Asticcacaulis sp. | reverse complement strand
TCATCGACCTGAAAAAGGCGGACTAGAGCCTCATGCCGAAAAGTGGACACCACTTTTCGGAAAAACATGAGGCGTTAGAAATAATTAGAGCCATTCGGCGGCTCAACTTAGCCGACGAATGCTCTAACTGTGCTCAGAGCGGAATGATTGCTAACGGAATCATTCCGCTCAAGCCGCCGTGCGCAGGGTCTGGCCCAAGGCCTTGACCTGATCACGCAGGGCGATCAGGTGCGGCAGGTCCATATTGCCCATGGCGCACAGCATGGCCTGCGGAATGGATTGCCCTTGTTTAGCCAGCGCCTTGCCCTTATCCGTCAGGGTGATGCGGGTGACGCGCTCGTCCCTGCGGTCGCGGGTGCGGTCGATCAGCCCTTGCGTCTGAAGGCGTTTGAGCAGTGGCGTCAGCGTGCCGGAGTCCAGAAACAGCGGCGTGCCCAGTTCGCTCACCGACCGGTCGTCCTTCTCCCACAGCAGCAGCATGACCAGATACTGCGGATAGGTCAGGCCCAGGGGTTCCAGCAGGGGCTTATAGGCCTGCGCAAAGGCGTGCGCCGCGCTGTGGACAGCAAAACATATCTGGTTTTCGAGGCGCATTTCCACGGGGATGAGGGGCGAGGACATGATTTTCTCCTGACTTGGCAAAGGGATAACACAAAAATCGCTTAAAATCAATTAAATTGCACGCTATGCAATTGACAAAAGATTGTGCGCAATCTATCTAGGTTTCAGACACGCCGCTGGCTGTTCTTCATCGACTTCAACCGCAAAGGAAACCTGATATGACCACCTCGATCACCGCGCTCTACACCGCTCACGCTACGGCCACCGGCGGCCGCGAAGGCACAGCCTCCACCCCTGATGGCCGCCTGTCGGTCAAGCTCTCGACGCCGAAGGAACTGGGCGGCGGTGGCGGGGAAGGCACCAATCCGGAGCAACTGTTTGCCTCTGGCTACGCCGCCTGCTTTATCGGTGCCCTGAAGTTCGTTGGCGGTCAGAAGAAGGTCGCCGTTCCCGCCGACGCCTCGATCGACGCTGCGGTCGGCATCGGGCAGATTCCCAACGGGTTCGGCCTCGAAGTCACGCTGAAGGTCAACCTGCCGGGCGTCCCGGACGAGGCGGCGCGCGACCTGATCGAAGCCGCACACGTGGTCTGCCCCTATTCGAACGCAACGCGCGGCAATATCAACGTCACCCTGATCCACAAGGCGACGTCGGGCGAAGTCATCGTCGCGCAGTAGGTTTTGCGCCTAACGGATTGAAAATAAAAGCGCCGGAGGTGTCTCCGGCGCTTTTTTTTCAGGCTTTGAAGTGCGGGTTGTCGATCAGGTCCTGACCAGTGGATTTCGGCGGGGCCGTGAAGATGCCGGGCAGGGCGTCGCGGGTTAGCCGATCCAGTTGCGTCAGTTCCGCCTCGCTGAAGCTGAGATTGTCCAGCGCGCCGAGGCTGTCGGTCAGTTGCCCGACCGTGCGCGCTCCAATCAGGGTCGAGGTGACCCGCGCGTCCTTCAACGTCCAGGCCAGAGCCATGCGCGCCAGAGATTGCCCGCGCGCCTTCGCCAGTTCATTGAGCTGACGGATCAGGGCCAGCTTGGCGTCGGTCAGTCCGGCGCGCACCCAGTCGAGGCGGGCAGCGCGTGACTCTTCGGGCAGACCGTTCAGATACTTGTCGCTCAGAAAGCCCTGCGCCAGAGGGGAAAAGACGATGGTGCCGATGCCGTTGCGCGCATTGGCCTCCAGCAGCGCCGGTTCGATCCAGCGATCCAGCAGGCTGTAGTTCGGCTGGCTGATCAGCAGCGGTACCCCCAGAGATTTGAGAATATCGGCCGCCTTTTGCGTCAGGTCCGGCCCATAGTTGGAAATGCCGACATAGAGCGCCTTGCCCTGCTGGACCAGCGTCGCCAGCGCGCCCATGGTTTCTTCCAGCGGCGTATGCGGGTCCGGGCGGTGCGAATAGAAGATATCAACATAGTCGAGCCCCATACGCTTCAGGCTCTGGTCGCAGGACGCGATCAGGTGCTTGCGCGTACCGGTCATGGAGCCGTAGGGGCCGTCCCACATCTGCCAGCCGGCCTTGGACGATATGATCAGCTCATCACGATAAGGCTTGAAATCTTCGGCGAAAATGCGCCCGAAGTTCACTTCGGCTGAGCCTGGCGGCGGGCCGTAATTATTGGCCAGATCGAAGTGAGTGACGCCCCGGTCAAAGGCGGCACGCAGCAGGGCACGTTGCGTATCGAGGCGGTCGATATCGCCGAAATTATGCCACAGCCCCAGCGATATGGCGGGCAGTTTCAAACCCGACGTGCCACAGCGGCGATAGGGCATGGCGTGATAGCGCGTGTCGGCGGCGGAATAGGTCATGGGGCGCTCCCGGTTTTCATTGCCGCTAGGGTTAGGATGGTTTAGGGCGGTTGGGAAGTAGGGATAAGCCATGAGTCTTGAAAACTGGACGCCGCGTCCGCGACCGGCGGCGAAGACCTTTGTGGGCCGCTATGGCCATCTGGAACCGCTCGACTGGGCGCGCCACCTGTCGGGGCTTTATGCCGTGGCCGGGGGTGAGGCCAATGGCGACCTGTGGCGTTATATGCCGCTCGGTCCCTATGTGGGTGAGGCCGTTTTTCAACGCGAGTACGAAGCCAAACGCGCTCAGGAAGGCTGGGAAACGCAGGTCATCCTCAATCCGCGCGGGGTGGTCATGGGTATGGCCTCCTTCATGCGTATTCGTGAGGCGCAGGGCAGCGCCGAAATCGGTGCGGTGCTGTTTGGGCGCGCCTTACAACGCACGGCTCTGGCCACCGAAGCTGTGTTTCTGATGGCGCGCTATCTTTTCGACGAACTGGGCTATCGGCGCTTTGAATGGAAGTGCAATGCGGCCAACCGGGCGTCTATGCGGGCGGCGGAACGGTTTGGTTTTACCTATGAAGGCACCTTCCGCAACGACATGGTGACGAAGGGCGAAAACCGCGATACGGCGTGGTTTTCAATCATTGACTCGGAATGGCCGCGCATTCGCTCTGCCTACGAGGCCTGGCTCGACCCGGCCAATTTCGATGGCACGGGTCGCCAGATTTTCCGCCTCAAGACCAAACAGGGTTAGGCCACCCGCAAGGCGCGGTCGAGGGCGGCGATCAGGTCCGTCGGGTCTTCGAGACCGATCGACAGGCGCAGCAGCCCCTCGGTAATCCCCGCCGTGGCCTGCGCTTCCGGCGACATGGCCGCGTGGGTCATCGACCCCGGATGCACGATCAGGCTTTCGACGCCGCCCAGACTTTCGGCCAGACTGAACAGTTCGATCACGTCAAACACGCGCTTGACGGCCTCAAGCCCGCCGGCCAGTTCGAAGCTCATCATGGCGCCGAAGCCCTTTTGCTGACGCTTGGCCAGTGCGTGCTGCGGGTGTGAGGGCAGGCCGGGATAGAAGACGCGCGATACGGCGGGGTGGGCGTCGAGGAATTCGGCAATGGCCTGCGCCGACTCCTGCTGCTGCTTGACGCGCACGAAAAGCGTGCGCACGCCGCGCAGGGTCATGTAGGAGTCAAACGCGCCCGGCGTCGAACCGAGGCAGTTGGCCCACCAGCGATAGGTGGTGACGTCTTCTGCCGTCGTGCAGACCAGCCCGCCGCCGATGACGTCCGAATGGCCGTTGATATATTTGGTCGTCGAATGGATGACGAAATCGGCCCCGAAGGCGATGGGGTTTTGCAGGGCGGGTGACAGGAAGGTGTTATCCACGGCGACCTTTGCCCCGGCGGCGTGGCCCAGCGCGATCAACTTTTCGAGATCGATGAGGCGCATCAGCGGGTTGGACGGCGTTTCCAGCAGCAGCAGACCCGCGGGCTGCGACAGGGCGGACTCCATAGCCGCATCGTCGCCCTGATCGACATAGACGACTTCGATCAATCCTTGACGATGGCGGGCATTGAGCAGGCGCTGCGTACCACCGTAGCAGTCGTGCGGCACGATCACGCGCTTATTGGGCAGGTCCTGCCACAGAAGGTCCAGCGCCGCGAGGCCGGAGGCGGTCATCACGGCACCCGCCCCGCCTTCCAGTTCGGCAATCACGTCGGCGATGATGTCGCGCGTCGGATTGCCGGAGCGGGCATAGTCATAGCCGCGCTTTTGCCCGAAACCGGCGAAGGAATAGTTGGACGACAGGTAGATCGGCGGCATGACCGCCCCATGCGCGCGGTCGCTGTCGATACCGATATTGATGACCTTGGTGCCGAGTTTGGCGTCTTTGAGATAATCTTTTGACATTTTCGTTCCTGCCGGCGCTCGTTTTGGGGACGTCGGCTAATCCTTAAGTGATGTGCGAACTATATCGGACACCAGACTGATTTCTTTCAAAAAAGCATCGTGCCCATAAAGTGAGGGAAAGTCGATAAAGACGCTGTCCGTCAGCGTCTCATGCAGGGTCTGCATGTCGGAATAGGGAACCAGCCTGTCCGTCGGCACGGCGGCCAGAAACACCCTGGCCTTGATCTTCGTCGGATCTACGCGGTGACGATCCAGCGAATCCGACATGGATATCCAGCGATTGGCGTTCGACGTATAGGCGTCGCCGCGCGCCCGAAGATAGCCGCACACCGTATAGTTTTCGCCCGCCCAATCGGGGGCCGGGCCATCAAAGCGTTCGGAAAACTCGGCTTCGGAACGGTAGGTGGTCATGGCCAGTTGCCGCGCCAGTGAAATGCCTTCCTGTTCGCGGCCCGTGTCGAGACCGAACTTTAGCAGGCGGCGTTGCAGTCCGCGCATGGCCGTGGCCATGGGGTGCGCCCTGTGCGCTGCCGAAATGCAGCAAACGCGGTCGATATAGTCGGGATAAAGCTCAGCAAAGGCCAGCCCGATCATCGCCCCGTAAGACGCCCCGATAAAGGCAAACACATGAGCCACCTCAAGGTGATTGAGGATCAGCTTCACCAAACGCGCCTGATCGTGTGTGGTGATGGTATAGACCTGAGAGGCGGGCAGACGCGGCGCAAATTCGATGGACAGGACGCGAAAAACGTTGAGATCGAGCGCTTCACCGGGGCCCGCTACGCCCTCCCACCAGCCGGGGGCGGTGTCGGTCGAATCCTCCTTGGCGAACAGGATGCGCCCGGCGGAAATGCCACCCGCGGCCACCACCACACGGCCATCGGCCGGGCCGTAGAGGCGCGCCACGACGTCGGTCTGCTCCAGCCTTTGCCCGCTTTGCAAACGGAAGTCGTCCGGAATATCGACGCGGATGTCGGTTCCGGTCAGATCGGGCTGGGTGTGCGGTTTGATAAAGCTCATAGCGGTAAAAGCTCGGTGGTCCGGTGCAAAACAGGGGCTCAACGGACCAGTCGGGAGAAGACACGGCCACACCGCCGCTGTCGCTTCTCTCATCTGTCGGAAGCGCACTTCCGCAGGAGTTGGCACCATTCCGAAGGTTCGGCGGTTGCCCCAGCGTCGTCGGGCCTGTCCCTCGGCTGGTCTCGATGAGTTATGTGCGCTTATGCGCCGAAGCCGGCTTTGTCGTCAAGAGGGGGATAGAGATGAGGCGTATCGCATAAGACGCGCATAAACAGGTCATCCGGTTGCGACCTTCGTGCGTAGTGACGTTATGACCCAAATCATACGTCGCGCCGTTCTGGCCTCTCTTGGGGCTCTGCCCCTCTCGATCACTGCCTTTGGCGTGTATGCCGAGGTTCCGGCAGGCGTGCCTGACGGCAAGCTGGTCGGTAAGGGCCGCTACAGCGTGCTAGGCCTGTCAATCTTTGACGCCAGCCTCTATGCGCCCAATGGCCGCTATGATCCGCAAAAGCCATTCGCCCTGAGGCTGGACTATCTCCGAAACATCACCGCGAAGCACATTGTGGATCATTCGGTGGCCGAAATCCGCAAGCAGGGCTTTTCGGATAAGAGCAAACTGGAAGAGTGGCGACAGCAGATGAGCGCCATTTTCCCTGATATTCGTTCGGGCGCCTATATTACGGGTGTACGCACCGCCGACGGTCACGCCCAGTTCATTCACAACGGCCGTTCGATCGGCACCATCCGTGATACGCAATTTACGCGCCTGTTTTTCGATATCTGGCTGGGCAGTCGGACCTCGTCGAAAGCGCTGCGCTCCAAACTACTGGGGGATGCATGAGCCCGCGCAAGACACCCAAACGCACATGGATCATCGGCGCGTCCAGCGGCATAGGCGAAGCTCTGGCCGAACGGCTGGCGGCGCGGGGTGAGGAAATCATCCTGTCAGCGCGCAATGCCGAGGCGCTGGAGACGATCTGCAAACGCCTGAAGGGCCGCGGGCATCGCGTCCTGCCGCTCGATGTATCGGACGGCCCGGCGGTGGCCCGCTCAGCCATATGGTTGAAGGACACGGTGGGGCCGCTCGACCGGGTGCTGTTTTTTGCCGGAGCCTACACGCCGATGAAGCTGGGGCAGATCGACCTCGGTGACATGGGACGGATCGTCGATACCAACCTGAAAGGGGCCTTTTATGTCGTGGAGGCCGCCCTGCCGGTCATGGCGGAAAAAGGTCAGATCGCCTTGTGTGCCTCAGTGGCGGGTTATCGCGGCCTGCCCAATGGTCAGCCCTATGCGGCCACCAAGGCGGGGGTGATTTCTCTGGCCACCTCTTTGCGCGCCGAACACGGCGACCGACTGGATATCAAGGTCATCAATCCGGGCTTTGTCAAAACGCGCCTGACGGACAAGAACGGTTTTGAAATGCCGATGATGATTACGCCGGAAAAGGCCGCCCGCGCCATTGCGCGCGAGTTGGACAGCAAACGCTTCGAAATCCACTTCCCCAAGGGCTTTACGCGGATGGTCAAACTTCTGGCCCTGCTGCCCGACGGTCTTTATTTCAATACTGTCAAAGGGATGCGTTAGGTAGGTTGCGAGGGTTTCGGGCGGCCCCATTCGGCCAGCACGATACCGGCAACGACCAGAGCCAGTGCCCAGAAGTGAAACCCGTGCAAAGGCTCGCGCAGGATCAGAACCGACAGGATCACCCCGAACAGGGGGATGGTGTTGATGAACAGGCCGGCCCGGTTGGCCCCGATCAGTTCAACACCCCACACATAGCAGACTTGCGCCACCAGTGAGGGCAGCAATCCCGTATAGAGCACGATCAGCCATCCGGTGGTATCGGGCCAGACGATGCCGGTATCGCGCGACATCCACAGCAGATAGGGCAGGGCGGCCATAATGGCCCCGAGGGTCGGAATGGCCATCAGGCTTTGCCAGTGGATCGCCGGCTTATAGCGCAGGGCGATCGTATAGGCCCCGTAATTGATGACGGCCAGCAGCATCAGGGCGTCGCCGAGATTGAGGTCCAGCCGCACAATATTGCGCAGATCGCCATGCGTGGCCGTCAGCATGACGCCGATGGCGGTAACGCCAAAGCCCGCCACCTGCGCCCAGGACGCTGTGATGCGATAAAGCGCGTAGTTCAGCCCCATAATCACCAGAGGAATACCGGCGTCTTCGATCACCACATTGATGGCGCTGGTGTGCTCCAGCGCGGTGTAGAGCAGGATATTGAACGACGCGAAACCGAAGAAGCCATAGGCCAGAAGCAGAGGCAGGTGCTGACGGATGACGGGCCAGTCGCGGCGCAATGGCTTAACGGAGAGGGCAAAGATCATCAGCGCCGCCAATATCCAGCGTGCGGCCGACAGCAGGGCCGGGCTGATGTGCCCCACGGCCAGCTTGCCCGACACCATATTGCCCGCCCACAGGATCGAGGCGATCAGCAGGCAGGCATAGGCCCTAAGGCTCACGGATGATTTTAGATACTGTTGCAACGACTTCTCTCCGTCGTCGCGCGCTTAACACGAAAAACGGGGCGCGGCTTATCTTTTTTCTTTGAATTCGTTGAAAAGACTTATAACGCCATGCTTACCCGCCTGCCGTAAGGGCGATAGGAATAAGGATCTGAAAACATGTCTACCCTTGTTGTGAAATTCGGTGGTTCGGTTCTGACCTCCGAAGCGGCCCTGCACCGCGCCGTGTCCGAGGTCTATCGCTATGTGCGCGACGCGCACAAGGTGATTGCCGTTATTTCGGCCTTCAAGGGTGAGACAGACCAGCTGATGCGTCTGGCTGTTGGCTATACGCAGGCCTCGGCCTCTTCGGCGACGCCGCACCTGCTGGCGACCGGAGAAATGAAGGCCTCGACCCTGTTCGCCATGGCCTGCGAGCGGTCGGGGATCGTGACGCGCTTTCGTTCGGTGGCCGAAATCGGCCTGACCGCCGAAGGGGATCATTTCAATGCTCAGCCGGTCAGCCTGAAGACCGAGGTGCTGATCAACGACCTGAAGGCCTGTGATCTGGTGGTGGTGCCGGGCTATGTGGCTGAAAACGCGGCCGGTGAGCCCGTGCTGCTGGGGCGGGGGGGCTCGGACCTGACCGCCGTCTTTATCGGAAAGGCCCTGCGTGATGCCGATGTCGAGGCGCGCGTGCGTCTCAACAAGGACGTCGATGCGGTCTATGATATCGACCCCAATACCTATCCCGATACGGCCAAGCCCTACGCCGCCCTGTCGTGGGAAGAGGCCGAAAAGATCGCCTTCCCCGTCGTGCAGGCCAAGGCCATGAAATACGCCCACGAGCACGGGCTGGAGGTCGAGGTCGCCGGCATGGCGCGCGGCTATGAGACCGTGCTGGGCGCCAAAACGGCGGAACGCAAGACGCCGGGTTTTGCGCGCAAGATCCGCGTGGCGGTGATGGGGGCGGGGGGCGTCGGCTCGATGTTTCTGCAACGCTGCCTCGAATGGTCGGACCTGATCGAGGTCGATCGCGTGCTGGTGCGCGATCCGTCGAAGCGTCGCGACCATCCGCTGGCCGGCAAGTTCACCTCGGATGCGCGTAACTTTGCTCGCGCGGATGTCGATGTGTTCGTCGATATCGGCACCGGCGTGTCGCCGTCGGCGGAACTTCTGGAGCAGTTTCTCAAACTGGGCGTCGGCGTAACGTCTGCCAACAAGCAGGCGGTGGCCGCCGTTCAGGGCAAGCTGAAGGACGCCGCCAGGGCGTCGGGCGCGGCGCTGACCTATTCGGCTTCGGTCGGTGGCGGGGCCCCGGTCATCGAAGCCCTGCTGCGCGCCGTCAAGGCGCACAAGATCAAGAGCATTGCCGGGGTGGTCAACGGCACCTCCAACTTCGTGATTGATCAGGTCGAAGCGGGTAAGACCTTCGATGCGGCCATGGATGAGGCGCGCCGTCTGGGCTTTGCCGAGCCGGACTCCACGGCTGATCTCGATGGCACGGATGTGGGGGCCAAGCTTCGCCTGCTGCGCGAAATCGCCTTCCCCGGCGTGACGCCCGTGCACGTTGAGGTGGGGGCCATCACGGCGGAGTCGCTGGTCATCCCCAAGGGCAAGGGCCTGCGCTACGTGGCGCGTGCCATCATGACGCCTAAGGGCCTTGAGGTGTCGATGAAGCTGGAGGAACTTCCTGCCGATCACTATCTGGTGGGTGCCAAGGGCGAGCAGAACCGCGCCATTATCGAGCTGGAAAACGGTGAGTTCTGGTACGTGACGGGCAAGGGGGCCGGGGCCTGGCCGACGTCGGAATCGCTGCTGGCCGACACGCTGGAGATCGCCCGCGGTTTGAAGGGGTGATGTTTTAAGCGCCTCCCTTGAAATCGGTGGAGGTGTTATATGTAATTTCATGACCCTCGAAGACCTCAATAGCTTCTGCCAGTCGCTCACCGCTGCCACCCATGTGGTGCAGTGGGGTGAACACGATGTGTGGAAGGTGGGGGGCAAGGTCTTCGTTATTGCGGGCACGCAACCCGACGGGCATGTATCGTTTAGCGTCAAGGTCTCTCCCATGACGTTTGAAATTTTGCGCGATCATCCCGATTGCCGCCCGGCTCCCTATCTGGCGTCGCGCGGCATGAGCTGGATACAGTATTATACCGGTGATCAGATGTCCGACGAGGAGTTGCGTGGTCTCATCACCGACTCGCATCGTCTGGTCGCCGACGGCCTGTCGAGAAAGAAACAGAAGGAATTAGGGC
>NZ_JAIWNX010000209.1 GCF_020217185.1 Asticcacaulis sp. | reverse complement strand
TTTGAACTATCGCCACGGCTTCCACGCCGGGAACTTCGCCGACCTGTTCAAGCACGCGGTCCTGTTGAATTTTCTACGCGCCCTGCGTGAGACGGGGCAACCGCTTCAGGTGGTGGACAGCCACGCCGGGGCGGGTCAGTACGACCTGTCCGATCCGACCTTCTCGCGCTCCAAAGAGGCCGAGGCCGGAATCGGCTACCTGCTGGGGCGTGACGTGCCGCCAAGTCTCATCCCCCTGTCGGACTATGTGTGGGCCAAGAACCGCGCGGCCGGGTTCAAAACGCGCATCGGCCTCTATCCCGGCTCGCCGCTTCTGGTGCTCGACCATCTGACGGCGGAAGGTCACTATATGGGCTGCGAGCTGCGCAAGGACGATTACGAGCGCTTGCGGGAGACGGTGACGCCGCGCGGCAAGGCGCGCCATACGGATGGCTATGAGGCGGCGGTCGAAATGGCCGAACCGGACAAGGACCTGTTTTTGCTGATCGATCCGCCATTTGAGCAGTTCGAGGATTATGAGCGCATCAATCTGTGCCTGCGTGACGTGCTGAAAAAACAGTCCAACGCCAAGGCCCTGGTGTGGTTGCCGCTGAAAGACCTTGAAACCTTCGATCGCTTCCTGCGCCATATGGAATGCGAGCTTCTGGAGGACCAGACGGGGGAGGGCGGGCCGGACATTGCCGTGGCTGAACTGCGCCTGCGCCCGCTGACCCATCCGTTGAAGATGAATGGCTGCGCGCTGGTCACGGTCAATGCGCCGGCGTCGGTGGTCGAGGCCATGCGCGACATTGCCGGCGATCTGGCTCAGGTTTTTGCCGAACCGGGCGGCAAGGCGTCGGTGTGGACGTTGGATTAATCGCTGATCACGCGAATTTGCCCGCTTAGGGCGATGGGTCGCATAGGCGGCTGTGGATTTCTGTGTTAGTTTTGTGCGCTGCAATATTTTTTGAGCGCACGAGGCCACGAGATGTTGACCATGACGCAATCCGATCTGCCCCCGTTTTCCCTGCCCACCTCCGAAGAGATGAAAAACGCGACGGAGCGCCTGACCCATTTCTGGATCGGGGCCTGTTCGCCGATGTGGGTGCCGTTTTTTGCGGCAACCAGCTTTGGCGTTTCGGCGTGGATGCTGTCCGGCGTGCCGGCGCGACGCGCAGGCGGCAGCGACCTCTATAAGGACCTGCCCAAGGGCTTTGTCGATATGATGAGCCTGCGTCAGACCTGGTACAAGGCCAGCGAAGACGCTGCCCATGTGTTGGAAGAGGTCAATGAGGCCGTGCGTGAGGCCGCCGTTGCGCCTGTGATGGCGGCTATCGAGGTCGAGGACGCGGTTATGGATGCGCTTACCGAAGTGTCCGAGCCGGTAGAGATCGAACCTCAGCCGGTTTCCGAGTTTATCGCGGACCCTGCGCCCGAAATGGATGCCGTCGAAGCCGTTGAAACGGAAATCGCGTCTGCGACGTCCGAAGCGGAAACCGCTGATGATGTACTGCCGGAGCCGGTCGTCGAGCCCGCCTTTGAGCCGGTTCCGGTCGTCAAATCCGCGCCCAAGCGCCGTCCGGTGCCGCGGAAATAGTTATCCTGCGGGGTAAATATCCACCCGGATCGGACGGTGGTCGGAGCCGTAATAGGGGCCGGCCTTGCGATTGCGCAGGCTGAGCGCCTGACCGGCAAAGGCATTGTCGATGCCGATACGCAAGGGGGCGGGCAGGACCGCAGGCCACGTGCCGACCGCAGCCGGGGCCGCGAACACGCCCAGATTGCGACTGAAATCCATAAGACCTGAGGCTGAGGGGGTGGTGTTGAAATCCCCGACCAGCACCGTACGCTCCGGCTGTTCGTCGCGCAGGTCGGCGCCAAGCCGCTCCAGTTGGCGCGGTTGGTCGCCTGGTGCGCTGAACGGCCACGGGCGCGTCAGATGCGCTACGGCCAGATGAAACGCCCCCGCAGGTGCCGCGACCTCTACGGTCAGCAGGCTGTAACCAATGGGGCGGGCGCGCGGACGCGTCAGCGGGTAGCGCGAAAAGACGAACGTGTCGTAGCGGCGGGCCACGTGGGGATAGGTCTGGCGCAGTTTTGCTGCCAAGGTCGCTTCGGCCAGAGGCCCGGCTTCGACGATGGCCACGACATCGGGATTTTCCGTCCTGACCCAGTCAAGCAGTCGCTGCGGCGTCTCGTTCTTGGCGTACAGATTGGCGAAGATCAGCCGCACCGGCGCCGCTTCAGTATTGGGTTGCGGGTGCGGCGGGCTGATTTGCGGCCAGAAACTCAAAGCCAAAACACCCGCCGCCATCAGACTGATGAGGGCCGAGGCACGCTGACGCAACTGAATGAGCACAAAGGCTGCCGCTAAGGCCACGCTGAGCAGGGGCGCGGTGAAAATGTCGATCAGGTAGCCGCGCGCCCCGTGCGGGTCGAGCAGGCACACCGACCCCATGCCCAGCAGAGCGAGGCTGAGGATGAAGGCCAAAAACGAAAACAGTCTGAGAACCAGCAAGACTTAGCGCAGGACGACGGCGGTCCCGGAGCAGGTGACCATCAGCATGGTGCCCTGAGAGACGGTTTCATAGTCGAGATCGACGCCGACAATGGCGTTGGCCCCGCGTTGCGCAGCTTCTTCCTGCATTTCCTTCAGGGCGGCTTCGCGGGCGGCGCGCAGCACTTTTTCGTAGGAGCCGGAACGGCCGCCAATAATGTCGCGGATACCGGCAAACAGGTCGCGGAAGATATTGGCCCCCAGAATAGCCTCACCTGTGACGACGCCGATATAGGTGTCGATGCTGCGGCCTTCGACGCTGGGTGTGGTGGTGACGATCATGGTTAATTCCCCTAACGCATGTGATTGACGCATAACCCTGCTACAGGCAATGTCTAGCCATAACGGGCGAAGGGGAGCAAATGACATGTTTGTCAGGTCGGCCTATGACGTGCAGAAGGTTTATGACTCGGTTGGCACAATCAAACGCCTGTCGGATCGCATTATCGGCATCGGCCCGTTCAACCTGATCGGTCTTGACGGCCTTTTGGCGTGGCTCCCGTTTCCGATCGTTGGGGCGGTCTATTCGTTCGGGGCCTCCGCCTATATTCTGCTGAGCGGGTTTCGCGCCCGCATCAGTCCGGTCGCCTGGGTGCAGGCGGCCGTTGTTCTGGCGCTCGATCTGGGGATCAGCGGACTGGAGGAGGTGGCGCAACTTATCCTCCCGTTTTTCCCGGTGGGGGCGGTGGCCGATACCCTGTATCAGGGGCACCTCTACGCCTCGCATATCGTGCAAAAGGATATCGAAAAAACCCTTTATATCGAAGAAAGTGGCCGTGATGCCCACGCGTCGGGCCGCCACAAAGAGCATCTGGCGACGATGAAGGCGACCAAGGGCAAGAAGCGCCTCGTCTATCTTTTGCCCTGAAATCTATCCCCGCCGTGACATTCGGGCGGACACTGACAGGCACCATTGTCGATGAGGCCCGAACGTGTCCCTGCAAAACACCCCCGCCCTTGGCCTGCCCCTGCTGCAAGCGGGACAGGCGCAAAAACATATTACCCTTAATGAAAGCCTGTGGCGGCTCGATGCCCTTGCGCAGGCTCGCGTCAAAAGCCGCGCAGTCGGCGCGCAACCCGCCACGCCGCAGGAGGGCGACGCCTATATCCTGCCCGCAGGCGCATCCGGCGTGACCTGGGATGACTTCGATGCCGGTGATTTTGTCGTCTATCAGGGCGGTTACTGGGACCTCCTCAGCCTGCCCGAAGGGGCGCTGGTGCACGTGGCCGATGAAGGCGGCTTTGTGGCGCGCGTGTCGAGCGGCTGGGTGCTGCTTCAAGCCACGTTTAACGCCTTACAAAACCTTCAGCGCTTAGGGGTTAGCGCGACAGCTGACGCCACCAACCGTCTGTCGGTCTCTAGCCCGCAGGTCCTGTTCAACCACGCCGGGGGCGGCAGCCTGCTCTATGGCAACAAGGCCGCAGAGACAGATGAGGCGGGCCTTGTCTTTCAGACCGGTTTTTCGTCGCGCGCCCTGCTGGGGACGCTGGGGTCGGACAATCTGACGCTTAAGGTCTCACCGGACGGGTCCGTGTTTCACACCGTGCTGAGCGTGGACCGCAATACGGGGCATACCACCTTTCACACCCACACCCGTCTGAGGTCGTTTTCCATCGGCACGGCCTGGGGCGGGGTTTATGAACCGGGATGCTTCTATTCTGATCCCAATTGGGGCTTTCTGATGCGGGCGGCCGAACCCGACCCGGTGGCGGATGATTTTGTCCTTATCGACGGGTACGGCAAACACCTGCTGCGTTGCGGCAATGGCCGCGGGGCAGTGGAAAATGCCCTGAAACCGGGTTTTGATAACAACAAATCGCTGGGTACGGCCAGTTTGCGCTGGTCGCAAGTGTTTGTCGCCTCCGGTACGATCAGCACTTCGGATGCCCGGCTGAAAGCCGAGGTCCTCTCTGCGCCCGCCATTCTTGAGGCCGAGGCCCGCGCTGCCTCGCGCATCCGCGGCGTGTTACGCACGTATCAGTGGCTTTCGGCCATTGCAGTCAAAGGTGAAGCGGGGGCGCGCTGGCATTTCGGGGTGTTTGCGCAGGAGGTGCGCGATATTCTCAGTGAGGAAGGGCTTGAGGCCGCGCGCTATGGCTTCTTCTGCGAGGACGAGCGATATGAGGAGATTTTCGATCCGGACACCGGGGCGCGCCTTGAGGTCATCCCGGCCGGGACGCAACTGGGCGTGCGCTATGACGAACTGATCCTGTTTCTGCTAAAATATACGTAAGTTATTGACGGCTGTTCAGATGATGCGCCCAGTTGAAGAACTCACCCGCTGTTTGTGCCAGTTCCCGCTCAGCCAGTAAGGCCACGGCTTTACTGGCCATGCGTTTACGGTGCTGGTTGACGGTGCGTGCGCGCTTCATGCGTTCGAATATCTGCGCGAACACCTTTTCCAGGCAGAAGGCCGGATCGACCTCACGACGCGCAGCCTGACGTGCGGCCTTGGTATAGCCATTCACCAATTCTTCAGCGATTTCAACCGCCTCAAGCCGGCGTTCGCAGCACAGGCCGCTGAAATTACGGGACTTTACCGTAGCAAAATTGTCGTCGAGCAGCCAGCCGGGGCCACCGAAGTGGTCATAGACATAAACCGGTCGTCGGGCTCTCAGGGCGTAGGGAATGGTCTTGCCAATACTTACAACCGCATCCGCCGAAATAATGTCCTCTGGCGTCACCCGTTGATGGCGGCGATCACCTGCAACGCCCAGATGGATAACCTCAATGGCCGCCGCCTGAAGCAGGGACTGAGCGATCACAAGCTCTGGCGGCGCGTGGTTTGAGACGATGAGCAACCGGCGCAGCCGTTCGGCCGGAACAGGCGCCTCATCTTCAAAACCAGCAGGGGCCGGGTTGCGATAGATGGAGACGTTTTTCGCGGGCAAACCGCGCTTAACCACGCGCTCTACCCCCAACTCTGAAGGTACGATAAACATTTGCCCCAGCAGTGGCTCGGCCACTACGCCGGGCTGAGCGTAGGACCAGGTCTTGTCCAGATGGGCAAAGACGAAAAAGCTCGATCTGACCTCTTTTTCAGAGGGCGAATAGTCGAGCACAGCTTCAAGGCGGTTCTGCAACCACACCAGATCATACTCGAAGGGCCTGGCCTGATCCGGGCGTTCTATAATACGAAGGCCCGACGTCAAAGCATGGCTCAGCATGGGTTCGCCAAAGTACCAGGCGGTCAGATCGACTTCCCAGCCTTGCGATATAAGGTATTCGGCGGCTTCCAGAATGACAAGTTCAGAGCCCGCGACCATTTGAAACGCTGCATTTCCGAACAGCGCGCGTTTGACAGGTTTTGCCGGCATCAAAGCAACTCCCGGATATGGCGAAGGCCCGGTCGTTTCCGAACCGGGCCTTCATGGTGCCGTATGGCAGGATTGAACTGCCGACCTCAGCCTTACCAAGGATGCGCTCTACCACTGAGCTAATACGGCTGAACCGGTGTGAACACCGGCTGAGGACGGGGCTAATACCCAAACCGGGGCCAAACGCAAAGCGAAAAGTGCATTTTTCGCTCGCTTTTTGTGGATGGAACGCTAAATCACCGCCTTATGAGCGACTCTCCGAATAAAAATCCCAAAGACGAGAAGGCCGAGCGCCTCAATGCCGCCCTGCGCGCCAATCTGCAGCGGCGCAAGGCCGCCGCGCGGCGGCCGGAGCCTGCACCGATCCGTGAGGACGACGCGAAAAACTAGCTGTTGCACCTGCGGCCCGGTGATGTAGAACGCCAAATCCATTTCATTTCCAAAGCCCTGAATCGGGGTGGCCCGTTGGCAGAAATGAAAGTTCAGAACATTCGGATCAGGCGTACTCAATGGATCGTATTGCGTTGGAAGGCGGCGTGCCGCTCAAGGGGGATATTCCCGTCAGCGGAGCCAAGAATTCCGCGATCAAGCTCATGGCGGCGTCGCTGCTGACCTCTGAGCCGGTGCGCCTGACCAATATGCCGCGTCTGGCCGATACGCGCCTGCTGGGTCGCCTGCTGCAACGCTTTGGCACGCAGATCACCGAAACCAACGGACCGGACGGGCATCAGGAAACGCTGCTGCACACGCCGGAAATCACCTCAGCCTTCGCGCCCTACGATCTGGTGCGTCAGATGCGCGCCTCGTTCAACGTGCTGGGGCCGCTTCTGGCGCGCACGGGCCATGCCAAGGTGTCGCTGCCCGGCGGCTGTACCATCGGCGCGCGTCCGGTCGATCTGCACCTCAAGGCGCTGGAGGCGCTGGGGGCCCATATCGACATGCACGAAGGCTATGTCTTCGCTCAGGCACCGCGCGGCCTTAAGGGGGCGGAGATCGAGTTTCCCTTCGTTTCGGTCGGCGCGACGGAGCACGCCCTGATGGCGGCGGCTCTGGCGCACGGCACGACGGTGTTCAAAAATGCCGCCTGTGAGCCGGAAATCGTCGATCTGGCGGAATGTCTGAACGCCATGGGGGCGAAGATCAGCGGGGCCGGGACGCCGACCATTGTCGTCGAAGGCGTCACTGCGTTGAAGGGCACCGACTGGGCGGTCATCTGCGACCGTATCGAAGCCGGCACCTACGCGCTGGCCGGGGCGGCCATGCCGGGCAGTGAGGTGCGCCTGACGAAGGTGCGCCCGGAACTGATCGGTATTTTGCTCGACAAGATGCGTGAGGCGGGCTGCGAGATCGAAACGACGGCCGATACAGTGACCATCCGTCGCGGTCAGGGTCGCCTGAAAGCCGTCGATATCACCACCGAAGTCTATCCGGGCTTTGCCACCGACCTTCAGGCGCAGTTTATGGCCCTGATGACTCTGGCCGAAGGCGAGTCCACGGTGCGCGAAACCATCTTTGAAAACCGCTTCATGCATGTGCCGGAACTGGGGCGACTGGGGGCCAGTATCTCGGTCCAGCACGGCGGCGAAGCGAAGGTGACGGGCGTTGAGGAACTGCGCGGGGCGCAGGTCATGGCGACCGATCTGCGCGCTTCGGCCTGTCTGATCATCGCCGGGCTGGCGGCGCGCGGTGAGACGGTCGTCAACCGCGTCTATCACCTCGATCGTGGTTTCGAGAACCTTGAGGGCAAGCTGTCGGCCTGCGGGGCCAATATCCGCCGTATCAAGGGCAATGACCCGATTGAGGAAGAATAAGCCTCATGTTTGGGTGGTTTCACAAAAAGCCGAAACCGCTCCGTCTTCTCGCGCAGAGCGAAGAGGACGTGGTGCCGCTGAGCGCGCTGTTGCAGGATGCGGCCTTGCGCGGCGAAGACGTGCGCTATGATGCGCGCGCCCGCGCCCTGACCCTGCGCTTCAATCGCTTTTGCCATGAACACAAGAGCCGCACGCCGTTGCGCGCCGCCTGTGCCTTGCAGATCGGCTCGATCACCGGTCTTCAGTCGCGCGGTTTCGACGTGCAGCGCCCGCCGCAGGGCATGACCATCCTGCATCTGGCCACCGAACCGCTCGAAGCCCCGGCCTGCCACCTCTATCTGCGCTTTGCGGGCAAGGCCGCTGCCGAACTGAAGATCGAGGTCGAGGCCGTCGATCTTCTGCTTATGGACCTCGCCGCGCCCCATCGCGCCCGTTCGACCCCCAGCCACCCGGTGTAATCATGAAACTGGCCCGTATCGACATCGACTCCGACAGCCTGGCTTCGCCGTCGCCGGAGGTGGAGCATGAGCGTCAGGTCGCCATGTTCGACCTGATCGAAAAAAACAGCTTCAAACCCGAAGGTGGCGCGGCGGAAAAATACGATCTGCGACTGGCCTATGAGGACGGGCGTCTGGTCTTCGACGTCACGGGTGAGGGCTACGCTAAAAAATTCATGCTGTCCTTCACGCCGCTCAAGCCGATCATGAAGGACTACGCCATGATCTGCGAAAGCTATTATGAGGCGCTGAAAAACGCCACGGTGGGGCAGATCGAGTCGATCGACATGGGCCGTCGCGGTATTCATAATGACGGCGCGGACCTCCTGACCGAGCGTCTGGCCGGCAAGATCGAAATTGATCATGAAACGGCGCGGCGTCTGTTTACCCTGATCCATGCCCTGCATCTGCGGGGTTAATTGCTCCGTGTGGTGATAAAACACAGGTGTGGCTGAAAAGCCGCGAAGCACCTAATTCGTTGGAAATGAATGATCGTTCATTTTGAGTTCATCAAGATGGCGGTTTTGCCGCAATCTCCTATTAAATTTATGTTTTTCTTGTAAAAAGGTCCAGAAATGGCCTTTGAGGCGGCCCAATGCGGCCCCTTTGCGGAGCGATTGTTGTTTGGTCGCTGGGGCATCTCCCCCGGCAGACAACAACGAGTGCGGTTCATGAAAATCGCACGGCACACGAAGACAATAGGAGTTCACTATGAAGACCATGCTCATGGCTACTGCCGCTCTGGCTGCCGCTGCTTTCGGCGCGTCCACGGCCTCCGCGCAGTCCCTGTCGCAGCCCGAAGTGTATGGCTCGATCGGTGCGACCGCCACGAATAACAACAAGTCCGACTCCAGCCTCAACTCGATGAATGCGCGCCTTGGCACCAAGCTCACCCCGCACTTCGGCGTTGAGGGCGAGCTGGCCGCCGGCACCAACGGCGACACGACCAATTCGGGCCGTTACAAGCTGACCAACAAGAAGGCCGCCTACGCCGTGGGCTTCCTGCCGGTATCGGAACGCGTTGAGCTTATCGGCCGCGTCGGTGTCTCGGACACCAAGCTGAAGAATTATAACAACTCGCCGATCGCCGAAGACGGCACGGCGCTGGATGTCGGTGTCGGCGCGCAGATGAAGCTCAACGACGCTTACGCCATCCGCGGCGACTATACCCGCTCGGCCTTCAAGGATGACCGCGGTAATGCCGACAACCTGTCGGTCAGCGTGGTACGCAAGTTTTAATTTGCACCTTGCAAGTTAACCAAGGATCGGCGGAGTTCCGAAAGGGGCTCCGCCTTTTCACGCGCGCTTTCCCTCTTTCCTCTGAACCCGTTTGGGTATAAAGGGAGCGCCACTGATTTTCATGGGCGACATCGCACGACGATTCGCCCTTTTCCCTTTCCATGTGGGGCCGAATGGCAAAAGAAGAACTGTTGGAGTTTGCGGGTACCGTTGTCGAGCTTCTGCCGAACGCGACATTCCGCGTGACGCTCGAAGACTCGGGTCATGAAATCATCGCGCACACCGCGGGCAAGATGCGCAAGAACCGCATCCGCGTGCTGGCCGGTGACCGTATCATGGTCGAAATGACGCCCTATGACCTGACCAAGGGCCGCATCACTTACCGGTTCAAATAGGTGTTGGCCGCTACACGTAAGGGGCGCGCCTGATGCTGCCCCTTATTCTGGCCAGCGCCAGTCCCCGCCGTGTGGACCTGCTGGCCCAGATCGGCCTGAAACCCGATCGTATCCTTCCTTCCGACATTGATGAAACGCCGCTGAAGGCCGAGACCCCGCGCGAACTGGCCGGGCGTTTGTCGCGCGCCAAGGCCGAGGCCGTGG
>NZ_JAIWNX010000208.1 GCF_020217185.1 Asticcacaulis sp. | reverse complement strand
CGGCTGTGGTTACGGAGCCCGCCTATATTCTGGCCGCCGATACCGTGGTCGGGGTGGGGCGGCGTATCCTGCCCAAGGCGGAAACCGATGCCGAGGTGCGCGCCTGTCTGCAACTGATGTCTGGCCGCAGCCACCGCGTCTATACCGGCGTCGCTCTTGTCTCGCCTAAGGGCCTGTCGGCGCGTGTGGTGGAAACGCGGCTGCAATTCAAACGTCTCAGCGCCGAAGAGATTGACGCCTATGTGGCCTCCGGCGAAGGTCTGGGCAAGGCCGGTGGCTATGGCATTCAGGGTCGCGCCAGCGCCTTTGTCATCCACCTGATCGGCTCCTTTCCGTCGGTGGTGGGGTTGCCGACCTATGAGACCCTGCAATTGTTGCGCGGCGCGGGTTACGCGGGTTGAAACTTTACAGCGAACAGCGGTTTGGTCTGGTGCGTGCCTGTGTGGCGCGTGAGGGTCAGCCGCTGCTCTATGCCGAAGGCCCGGCGCTCGATCCCTCACTGACCCTGTGGGGGACGCGCTCGGTGGCGCGCCTGACCGCAAAGTCGGGACGGATCGGCTTTCTCAGGCTGGCCGATGGGCAGGAGGCTATGGCCGACCTCAGCGAGCCGGACGCGCTCAACGAAGGCACGGCGGTCGAGGTCGAAATCGCCGCCGAAGCCCGTGCCGACAAATTGCCGCGCGCCCGCCTGCTGGGGGTCAGCGAAGGCCCTCCGCGTCGTCTGTCGGACCCGCTGACTCTGATCGAATGCCTGAAGCAACAGGCGCGGCGTCTGATCGACCCGCAGGTCCGCTTGGAGCCCGCCGAAGACCCCGACGCCCTCGATATCGCCGAGGCGCAGGCGACCCAGCCCAGCTTTGACCTGCCCGGCGGGGGCTATTTGTCTATCGAACCGACGCGCGCCCTGATCGCCTGCGACATCGACATGGGCCGCGCGGGGGAGGGGATGATCCACACGCCGCGTCAGGCCGCCAAGCGCCTCAATGAGGTGGCGGTGGAAGAGGTGGTGCGCCGCCTGCGCCTGTCCAATCTGGCCGGGCTGGTGGTGGTCGATCTGATCGGCAACAAACACAATGGTGAAAAGCTGACCGGGCTGGTGCAGGCGGCCTTTGGAGCCGAGGGCCGCGCCATCGCCTGCGGGCCGATTACCCGCTTCGGGACGCTGGAATTCAGCCGGCCGTGGGGCGCCCGGCCGCACACCGAAGACACGCCGCTGAGGGCCGCCCGGCGTCTCCTGTGGCGCGCCGTGGCCGAAGCCCGTTCGGATGCCGGTGGACGCCTCCGTCTGCGCGCGCCGGGACCGGTGGCCGATCAGGTGCGGCTGTGCCTGAAAGACAGCCTCGACCCGCTAGCACCCCGTCTCAGCGTCGAAACGGCGGCGATGACCGAGGTTGTTCCGCTGCGATAGTCGTCCTATATGGGCCACATGACGAAACGCACATGTGCCTATTGCCGCCACAACTATCAGGTCGCTGACCAGACCCTTCCCAATACGGCGAAGGACTACTCCCCTTTTTGCTCGAAACGCTGCGCCGATGCCGACCTGATGCACTGGTTGAAGGGCGAATACGTCATCAGCGGCACGGGGGCGTTGGCGGCCGATGCTGCGGAAGTGGAGGGGGCGGCGGCGTCAGCGGAGTTATCCTCACCTTTTGACGACAAAGACGCGGTTTAGACGGGTTTTTTGCGAATTTCCTGCTTTGCGCGCTTGCCAAGCCCGAATGGCTCGCTTATTAGACCGACCTCCCGAGGCGGCGAACCAAGGCCGTTTTGATGCAAAGAGTGCCTGGATAGCTCAGTTGGTAGAGCAGCGGATTGAAAATCCGCGTGTCGCTGGTTCGATTCCGGCTCCAGGCACCATTGCGTCTTCCGGTGGCGTACGCCGCGTTGAAAAAATCCTTTAAAATTGATAGTTTAGGGCCTCAGTGAGGTCCGCCGAAGTCCGACCCGTTCCGCCCGCAGCCGGGCGTTTTTGGGGTCTTTTTGGGGGTCTCGCGACGAATCTCAAAAGCAAGACCCCCAAATATCACTTTCGGACGCCGCAATCCGTTGTGTTAAAAGCAAAAGCGCCGAGTACAAACTCTTCGATGAGGGGGGCTTTTCCTCCTAATTAAGCCCTCCGGATCGAAGCTCTGGTGCTACAAATACCGTCTTAACGGGAAACAAATGTCGTTGGCCCTTGGCACCTACCCGGTTACCGGCCTGAAGGATGCGCGCAAGGTGGAGCGCCGCGGCCGGCTCGAAACGGCACACCGGCTGCGTTCGTTCGCGGGGCGGGTCTTCGGATACGCGATCTGGACCAGCCGCGCCAAGACCGATCCCACAGCCATGATTTCTGCCCTTCGCACACCGAAGGTGACGAACAATGCCGCCATCGTAGAGGCCAAGCCTCTCGGCAGTTTCATGAGGGAGTTAGACGCATTCGAGGGGGCGCACCCATTGCCTTTCGGTACGAGCCCTCACGGGTCACTTCGATCGTCATCGGATCCCATGGAATGAGGCTTGGGGTGCCAAGAAAACAGCTTGTCAATTAAAATTGTCTGAGTATACACTGTATACCAAATCGTTCACTCAGGCCTTGGCGTCCCGATGCACAGAAAATTTATTGAAGGCAAGCATTCCGATCAATGCGGTTCAGATTGCGCTTGCGCTGCCCTCACACGGCGGTCTTTTTTCGCCGGAGCGGCAGGTATATCAATATTTTCCGGCATCGCGTCGCTGACAACACCTAGCCATGCGGCGGACGCGCCGGTCAATCTGGCTAAGGTGGCGACCGCTTCGACCTCTTATCATTCCGGCGATACCCGGGTATCGGCGCTGAATGACGGCAACACTCCTGCCAACTCGGCCGATGCCGAGGCAGGCATGTATGGCAACTGGCCAAAGACGGGCACGGAATGGGTGCAGTACGACTGGAGCGAGCCGGTTACGACCAACCGCATCGAGGTGTACTGGTGGGTCGATGGCCAAGGCGTTGGCGCACCGAAAGCCTGTCGCATTCTCTATTGGAATGGCTCAGCTTTCACGCCGGTGAAAAACGCTCAGGGCTTGGCTACGAAGAAAGACATCTTCAATATCACCACCTTCGATGCGGTGACGACCGATAAACTGCGTCTGGAAATCGTATCGGACGGCAAACTGTCGACCGGCATCCTGGAATGGAAAGTCATGAGTTCTGGGGCCGTGCCGATGTTCGCCCCGGCCGTGGCGGCCGGTATTGATCGCACGGTGGTCATGGGCGGTAAGACCTACCTGAGAGGCAAGGCCGAGTGGCTGACCTTGACCGCCGACGCCGGCATTCTGTGGCGCAAGGTGTCCGGGCCGGGAGACGTCACCTTCGCTGATCCCAAGGCCCCGGTCACCACGGCGCAGGTTTCGGCGCTCGGCGACTATATACTGGAACTTGAAGCCCATACCGGAGGCAAGGTCAGCCGCTCGACGCTTAAGCTCCATGCTCAGCCCGCGCCGCCGCCGCAGCGGCTCGATGTCGTCTATACCAAACGCTACAGTATCGACAGCCCGCTGTGGAATACGCGCGCCAAGACCCTGATCGTCAACTGGATTCCGCACGTCATCGACTATTGTGAACGCACCGATCTGACCATCGGCAATGGCGGTATCGACAACTTCATCGAAGCGGGCAAGGCCAATCGCGGCGAGCCGCATGGCCCGCACAAAGGCTACGTCTTTTCAAATGCCTGGGTGCTGGAAACGGTCGAGGCCATCTGCATCGCGCTGATGGTTGATCCGCAGGGCGACACAGATATGATCGCGGCACAGACAAAGATGCGCGAGACGCTGGAACGCTGGATTCCGATTATCCTCGCCGCACAGGAGTCGGACGGCTATCTTCAAACTGCCAAGACACTGGCCCCGAAAGCAGAATGGCCAGAGCGCTGGTCGCCCGAACAGCGGAGCAACCACGAGGGTTACATCGCCGGCTATTTCATCGAATCCGCCATCAATCACTACACTCTGACCAATGGTCAGGACCTGCGTCTTTACAATGCGGCCAAGAAACTGGCCGATTGCTGGGTAGCCAATATCGGGCCGGGCAAAAAGGAATGGTTTGATGGCCATCAGGAGATGGAGCAGGCCCTTGTCCGCTTCGGCCGCTTCGTCAACGACGAGGAGGGGAATAGCAGGGGCGACGCCTATATCGCTCTGGCAAAATTCCTGCTGGAATCGCGTCGCGGAGGCCAGGAGTACGACCAGAGCCACCTCCCTCCGGTGCAGCAGTATGAGGCCTTCGGCCATGCCGTCCGTGCCGTCTACTTCTATTCCGCCATGGCCGACATTGCCGCCGAGACTGGCGACCGCGACTACCAGAGCGCGGTGGCCTCGCTGTGGGACAATATGGTCAACCGCAAGTACTACGTCACCGGCGGCATCGGCTCTGGTGAGACCTCTGAAGGGTTCGGGCCGGACTACAGTTTGCGCAACGGCGCCTACTGCGAATCCTGCTCAAGCTGCGGACTAATCTTCTTCCAGTACAAGATGAACCTCAGCTACCACGACGCCAAGTACGCCGATCTCTACGAGCAGACCATGTACAATGCGCTCCTGGGATCGACCGATCTCGAAGGGCGCAACTTCTGTTACACCAATCCCCTGATCAATACCGAGCGCACCCTCTGGCACGTCTGTCCGTGCTGTGTCGCCAATATCCCGCGTACCTTGTTGATGATCCCGACCTGGACCTATGTGAAGGATAAGGCTGGCCTCTACGTCAATATGTTCATCGGCTCAACGATCACCGTCGAAAAGGTGGCTGGCACCGATATCGAGATGGTGCAAAAGACCGACTATCCGTGGAATGGTGCGGTCTCGATCACCGTCAATCCCAAGGAAGCCAAGACCTTTACGGTCCATGTGCGCGTGCCCAACCGCCAGACCAGCGCGCTCTATACGGCTACTCCGGAAATTAGCGGTGTGAAACGCTTCACCGTCAATGGCAAAGCCTATTCGCCGGAGATCATCAATGGCTATGCGGTTGTGACGCGTGAGTGGCGGGCAGGCGATACCATTGCCTTCGAAATACCGATGGAACCGCAGCGAATCCATGCCGATCCGAAGATCGAAGAAGACCGGGGCAAGGTGGCCCTCGGCTACGGGCCTTTAGTCTACAACGTTGAACTCGCCGACCAGAAAAGCATAACCCAACCTCTTAGCAAGGCACCGATCAAGGCGCAATGGCGCCCAGACCTGCTAGGTGGCGTGGTGGCATTGACTGGAAAATGGGCCGATGGCTCGCCCATGCTGGCCATCCCCAACTATGCACGGATGAACCGCATCGGTGGCCAGGCCAGCGAAATGGGCGCTGGCGATATCGACTACGCGCCCGGCACAAAGTCAGAAGTAGCTGAGGTCGGACCCCGCCAACGCTTTACTGGTCTGCAATCTCAAGTCTGGATAAACGATCAGGGGTGAGAGTCAGGCGCTTGCCTTGGTGTTTCACATACGTCCGCGCAGTACGTGAGATTTTGTCGGGGTGCCAACCTGCCGAGATTTACGCGCCAAGGGCAAACCCACATGGCATGTGTCTTGTCGGGATAAATAGCTCGGTCGGTGCGGATGGACCTAGCCGAAGCATTAGGTATCAATAGATCCAGATATGCTCTAGGGGCGCCACATTAGCTCGCTTTCTTGGGTTATCTCTTGAGGAATCTTGTCGAGAGTTCCACCTTTTTGAGGGGACTGCTGGCTGTCGCCCTCCACGAACCCGCTATAGGCACCGTGTGTAAGGGTGGGGCCTCCCCGGAGTTCGACGTCGCCATAGAGCTTTGCCGTTCCCTTGATCACCGCCCCCGGTTCAAACTGTCCGATGCCCATAAAGCTGGTTCGAACGACGGCCTTGTCGGTGACCTTAACGCCATTCGAGATAAGGCTAAGCGCGCCGACGATGGCTTCACCTGATACCTCGCCCCCATTCACTATGGCATGGTCTTCGATGCGTGCCTGATCCAGCACCTTGCCACTCAATACACGAGCCTGCGGACCCACATAGGCACTCGCGGAGACCTGCGCGCCATCGGCCACCCAACCGCCGCCATTCGGGTGTCGGTGTCCTTTGGCAGTAGGTGTCGGAGTATCTGGCTCAAATCCCTCCGGCATGGCCCCTTCGAAGCTTGCCATCCAGGGATAGCGATAAATGGAGTGCCAGGGCTGGTCCCATTGAATCTTCTGATAGATATCGGGGGCTCCCATTACGACGAGATATAAAGCCTTATCTGTCGGCTTGACGGGGAAGATCATGTCACCATCGGGCCCATCGACAACGGGGCTAATGCGCGATTGGCCATTCTGGCCGATGGCAACTACCCCCCAACGCCAGTTTGCCCCCGGATCAGCCAGTGTCGAAGGTTCATGCTCAAGGCCTGGAAGCGGGTTTGCCGGCTTTGTCTGCACCACACCCCGAAACGTAACCGTTACCGACTTTGCGCCTTTATCTGGGAACAACCTGACGATGTTATAGCCCCAGCGCTGTGGCGCCCAATCGAAGGGCACCGCAAATTGCCGCTTCTGCGTATCGATGGCGTCAAGCCGGGTCACTCGCAGGAAGCGTTGGCCGTCGCGCTGGTCGTAGGAAGCGTAGGCCTTACGATAGATTTGGCCCTGATCGCTGCCGTCCGGATTGATGTAGTCCCAGTTCACATTATGCAGCGCCCAGTTGCCAAACACATCATTCAGTTGGCTAAGGCTCCAGCCCTGAGTGCGCATCAGCACAATAAAAGGGTCTTCCAGTTCGTATCCTGCCTGACCAGGCTTCAGAGAGTCGGACCAGAGGCGATTGACGGCTTCATAACCGAACTCATTCTTCAGGTATTCGAGAAACTGCCAGCTACAGTAGCGATCGCGGGTCGAGCCATAATAGAGGTGGGGGAAGTTAACCAGCATCTCGGAGCAATGGACGTTATCCCGGAAGATGGGGAGTTGATGCGTCATCCAGTTGGCATGATTTTCCCACAACCAGCCCGAATAGACAGAATCCCGGAAGCCGCGCGACGATCCCTGAAGCCCGTGGGCAAATTCGTGAGCGAGGCCCCAGTTGTCTTTCAGAGACAGCGGATTGATCCACATGCCCATATCGCGCTCTCCGGTAGGCCCACCGGACAGCGCAAAGCTCGGATCTAGGTTAATGTTGGCCTTGTGCTTTTTATCTGTGTCACAGTACGGGACGGCAAACTTCGTTCCGTCCATATAGAACTTCCAGATATATTCGAGCGTCTCTCCGGCGGAGATGGCATCTGCCTTATTGACCCCGCCCTCTTTCCATCTGAAGGCGTAATGCTCGGTCTCATACTGTACAGGCGCTTCCTCAGGCGTGCCGGAGACCACGGCGAAGGAACCAGAAACGCAACTGTCTTTGGCTTCGGCAACCGAGACAAGGGCAGAAACGGCCAGCAGAGCGGTTGCAGATATCAAGGCGCGCATGGGAATCTCTATCGGGCGGTGAACAGGCGAAGGCCGAAAATCATGCCGGTCGAACGGCCATTTGTGGGCTGAAGACGAACAGTGACGGTCTCCTTGCCCTTGGTGAGGGTTTCGGGAATGTCGTAGACTTCGTCAAAGAACGCCCCAGGTCGGGGGGTCTCTGTGTGAGTGACGCTCACCGCCTTTTGACCATCGATCAGCACGTCGAAAGCGCGCTTGTCGCTCCCCCAATAGGTCGCTTGCAGTTGTAGCGGACCGGCATCGACGCCCGGCGTTTTGCGCACCTTCATTGTGAACTGCATGAAGCCACCCTGCCGCGCATCGCGTCCATTGCGCCCGCGATAGGTGCCTGGCCAGGACACGTCCGATTCAAGATTGTGATCGCGTTCCGGCTGCATTTCACCGAGGTGCATAACGTCTAGAGAGCGGGCGGCCAGATCCCGCTGGCGTTCCTTTTCGGCGAGAAAAGCCGCTTCTTCGACCTTCCATTGCGCCTCTGTAAAGCGTTTGAAATAGACACCGCTGCGACGCTCATACTGAGCATAAAAGGGCACAAACGTCATGTCTGCGGGGCGGCCAATACCCTCGGTGCGAAACTGTGCGTTTTCGAGGGCGACGGGCTTAAAGCCCGGCAGCAGGTCGTCACCCACCAGAGCGGGCTCCACCGCCTTGTATTCCTCTTCGACGCTGCCCAGATCGGCCGCCAGCACCAGCGGCCCACGCAGCACGGCCACCACCTTTTCATCGTCGCGGGTCGCTTCGAAGCGCAAATCCAGCGGCAGGCGCAGCCTGACCGTGTCCCCCGCTGCCCAGACCCGATCAATGACCAGATAACCGCCCTCCTTTGCAGAGCGAACCGCTTTGCCATTGAGCGTCAGATCGGCGCTTTTCGCCCAGGCGGGGACACGCAGGGCCAGCTTAAACTTCGTCGGTCGGCGAAGGCTGCCAAGGCTGAAAACGATGTTCCCGTCATAAGGATAACCGGTATCGAGTCGAAGACGCGCGCCCTTGGCCACCCAGCGGGCGGTGGCGGGGATGTAAAGATTGACGAAGAGGGTATCGCTCGATTGCCAGAAGATAGACTCGCCGTGTTTAGCGTGGCTTTCCATCCCTGAACCGTGGCAGCAGGTCCAGTTATCGACTGGATCAGAAAACCCGCGCGCCGCACCCGTGAACAGAGGCGTCATGTAGCTGAACATGCCCGTCTTCGGATTCTGTTGGGCCAGCACATGGTTGAAGTGCGCGCGTTCAAAATAGTCGAAATAGCGCGCATCCGGCTCCCATCCGTAAAGATGCCGCGTCAGCTTGAGCATGTTGTAGGTATTGCAATGCTCGCACGTCGCTTCGGTTATGTGTTTTGAGATGGTATCGGGTTCGAAAAAGTACTCCCGATCGGCATTGCCGCCGATCACATAGGAGTGGTGATTGACGACCCGTTCCCAGAAAAAGCTGGCGGCCTTGCGGTTGTCTTCATTGCCCGTGACCTCGAAGAGGGTCGCTTCGCCCAGCAGCTTGGGCACCTGCGTATTGGCGTGGTTATTGGCCAGTCTGTCTTCACCCGCGGTGAGCGGGTCGATGATGCGCTTATGGTGGAGGCGCTGTGCCAGGGTCAGCCAGCGCGGGTTTTTTGTGCGCCGGTAAAGTTCGGCGAACGAGTCGTTCAAACCGCCAAATTCACAATTAAGCACGGTCTGCACCTGATCATCGTTCAGCGCCCTGAAGACCTTGTCTATATAGACGCCAAGCCCGACCGCGACCGTCAGCGCCTTGTCATGTCCGCAGAAGGTCTGGGCGTCGAACAGGCCACCATAGAGCTTGTGCCAGTTATAGAGAGGTACCCAGCAGCCGTTCAGATCAAAGCCAGCCGAACGGATGTCGCCAGCCATGAGTTCCGGGAAGATCTCCTTGCCGTCAACAACGCTGCCGTCCTTGCGCTTGCGGGTGAAACCCGCGACATAGCCGTCGCCGTGGGCCCCCTGAACGAGGGCCAATTCGTCAATGATGTAGGCGGCGCGAAGCTTAAGAGCAGCATTGCCTGTCTGGGCATACATCAGGGAGATTGCCGAGAGGTAATGCCCCAGACTGTGGCCGGCAATAGTGTCGCGCTCCCACCCGCCGTAAAGCTCAGCCTTGGGCGTCAGGCCTGCAAATTTGCGATAATTATGCAAAAGTCGGTCGGGATTGACGCTGAGCAGATAAGCTTCATTGACGTCTACCGCTGTTTTAAAAGGGGAGGGCAGCAGTCGGACATCGGTCAAGGGTAAGGACGTCACCCTGTCGTGTGTGCCGCTGGCCGCCACCGGGCCGGACAAGGATGCGCCCGCAAACAAGGCCGCTGTGCTTGTAAGCGTGTCGCGACGGGTAAAGGCGATCTTTAAGGTCATGTCTGCGTCCTGGGGGCAGGTGGTTTCACTTCCAAATGCCGCGAGCGTTGAATATGAGAGCTGTGAAGCGGTATCTGCCGGACCAGCTCGTTCGGGTATATGGTATACAAATTACCGAATAATCAGACATAAGGCAAGGCTTTGGACGGCAAGCACGGAGCCGCGGATTTGATTTCACATCC
>NZ_JAIWNX010000207.1 GCF_020217185.1 Asticcacaulis sp. | reverse complement strand
TTTGGACCGAAAGCTGAAATCTCAAATATATGATTTATTTTGATAAAATGTCCGCTTTGCGGAAGTCGTCTCGATTTGATCCAATTGGGCGGTTGTGGCCGAAAAGGCACAGGAATTGTCTGTTTTTATAAAATTGTCATCGAACGGAGGTATATCGTATAAAATATTTTTGACGGATGTGATTTTTCGTGCCCAATTCTCTCTACCGAGACGCGCTGTCAGGGGACCGTGTCGTGTGGTTAGGATTTACGAAAATGCACCCGTTCAACACAAAAAAGTGGATGCTGGCCGCGACCGGGCTGGCCGTGGTTATGTACTGCACGCCTGCGCTGGCGCAAATCGCCACTGAGAAAGCGGCTACACCCCAAGCGGAGGATGATCAGGAAACGGTCGTCATCGTCAAGGGCCTGCGCAAGAGCTTGCAATCCGCCGTCGATCGCAAACGGAAATCCGCCCAGATTGTTGATTCTGTCGACGCGGAAGATGCTGGCAAGCTGCCAGATAACAACGTAAACGAGGCCATCGCGCGTATAACCGGCGTTCAGATCGAACGGGAACGCGGTGAAGGTACAGGGCTGAAAATCCGTGGCATGGAAGATGTTCAGACGACCCTCAACGGTTCCCCGAACAATACCGGTTTGGGCCGTGCCGCATCCCTGAATGACATCCCCGCCGAACTCCTCAAATCGGTTCAGGTTTATAAAAACCGCACCGCTGACCAGGTCGAAGGCGGCATTGCCGGCACGGTTAACGTTGATCTGCGTCGTCCGTTTGACCTGCCCAAGGGCTGGACCTTAGCAGGCAGTGTCCGAAACGTTTGGGCCAATGTGGGGAGTACGGAAAGCCCCTACGCCAGCGCTCTTGTGGCCCGTCGCTTCAATACAAATGTCGGCGAGATGGGCTTCCTGCTCAATGTTTCCTATCAGAAAAACAACTATAATGAGCAGTGGGTCACCTCCGAAACACCCTACGATTTCCGCTGGTGGGACGCACAGCGCCTCAGCCTGCCCGCCAATCGTTTAGCCACCAATCCCTCAGGGGCTCAGGGCGATATCATCGCGCCCTATAAGGTGCAGAACGGCATCCAGCACGGCGAGGTCGAACGCAAGTCTTACAACACGGCCTTCCAGTGGCGAGCGAATGATAAGCTGGATTTTCTGCTGGAGGCATCTGGCTTTAATGCGGACGAGCGTCGCGCGGACGATTTCCTGGAGGCCCGTATCAAAGACAGTCCTGGCGTCCTGTCCAATATCGTGTTTATGCCCGACAACAAAACCATCAAGTCGGTTACGTCCACCGACCCGAACCTTACGGACGGCAATATACTGCCGGTTGGACCGTTTGCCCGAGATAATATCATTACGACGCGTAACACACGCGTGAATGCCGAAGTCAATTACCGCAGTGAACACTGGACGGTCCGCGCAGCGGTTTCGAAGGACACCAATCGGTATGATCTCGACTGGTACCAGCAACTCCTGCGTATGAAGGGTCTGGCCGCCGTCAACTTCGACTACGCCTCGAATACGATGGCTGAACCCGGACCGGCTCTGCAATTCCTCGACGCGAGCGGGAAGGCCCTCGATTTCGGCAACATCAACAACTACTATGTACGTGAGATCGAAAACGGTAAGGGTTACGAGTACAGCGAAGAAACCGCGTTTACCCTCGATACCACCTACCACCTGAGCGATGATGGGCTCATCCGTAACCTGCAGTTTGGGGTTCGTAAAACCGATCGCCAGGGTGAGCGCCTTTACGGGTACCGTTATGCCGGCTTCTCAGACGCCAAGGCCATTCTACTGAAAGATTTTCCAGGCGGCGCCAGCCCGGCGACCATTTACGCGGATGTCCCGGGCTTTCAGTCACAGCAATGGTATCGTTTATCGCTGGATAACTATCTGGCCAATTTTGACGCGATTCGAGCCCTCGCTTCCAATTCGGCGACCTCGTCCTATGGCGGCGGTGGCGTTTGGGACCCGGTGACGGGAGCGGTCCCCTGGACACAGCAATGGTCAACGGCGAATGTGCAGACCGAGCGTATGATGGGCAGCTTCAAAACAAATGAAAATACGGCCGCCCTCTACGCTCAGGCCGTCTACGGCTTTAACATTGGCAATATCCCGGTGGACGGCGTGATTGGTGGCCGTTGGATCCATACTTGGGGCGATATCTTCTCGTACAATCGCGTTATCAACTGGATCGATAACGACAATAATCCGTCAACGCCCGCCGTCATCGGCACGCCGGATCAGATTATGGTACCGAACCTGTCTAAGGGCGATTACAACGACTTCATCCCCAGTGCCCACGCCGTGTTCCACTTCACGCCGAAACTTCAGTTGCGTGTGGCCTACTCGAGAAACGTTCAGCGTCCTCGTTTTGATCAGGCCACGTCCTTCACCTTCCTTGACTCAGGTGCGAGCGGTGTCGGCGGGGGATGGGGCGGTAACCCGGAGCTTAAGGCCAACCGTGAACAAAACTATGATGCGTCTCTGGAATACTACTTTGGGCGCGGCGGTGTGGTTTCGCTCGCGGCTTACCTGAAGAAGCCTGACGGCTTTATCTATGACAGCGTGGAAACTGAGACAATTAACGGCAAGCTCTACAACGTCTCGCGCCCTCGTAACGCCAGCCCCGGTAAGTTCCAAGGTTACGAGTTCAATGCCCAAAGCTTCTTTACCTTCCTGCCGGGAAAATGGGCAAACTTTGGCGGGCAGGTCAACTTTACGTACAATCAAGTCGCGCGCATTGATTATCCGGGCGACGATGATAACGCGGTCGGCAACTCGAAGTACACCTACAACGCCATACTTTATTACGATACGCCGAGCCTCTCAGCCCGTCTGGCCTACAATTATCGTGATCGGTACCGCGCGTGGGCGCTGCCTGAGTTCTCCGAGTACTCGCCTTATGTGGAGCCAACGTCGCGTCTGGACGCTGCCGTCAACTGGACGCCGATCAAGCAGGTCACGCTCAGCCTCGAAGCGACGAACCTTTTGGAGAACAATACGCGCCTTACCTGGGGTGAGGACAATCTCCTGCCGCAAGGTCTGCGGGTTGCGGCCCGTACCGTTCAGCTTAGCGCGCGTTTCCGCTACTGATCCGGAACCGACTTGAGCCGGGTTTTGTTCAATTGGATTGAAACCCGCCTTCGAGTCTCGGGTGAATGCTAAAAAACCCCCGCTGGAGACAGCGGGGGTTTTCCTTTGAGCGACAGGTGGGGATTAACGCTCTACACGCTGATGAAGTGAGGGGGTGCGCAGGTCTTTGCGATATAGGCTTCGTGTCCGGGCATCATGTTGACCAGACCGGTCGTACCTTCACGAACCTTCTGCATCCGCCAGCGGAATTCGTCCTCGGGCATCAGGTCGGCGCCGGGGTGATAGGACTGCGGCATCAGGCCCTGCCCGGCGAGCACGGCAAACCAGCTGGCTTCCTTGAACAGGTCCTGCGGGCGGACGAGCGGCTGATTATTTTCCCTGAAGCTGTCGAGGCGGAATTGCAGGCTGTCGGGGATGTCCATGTGCTTGCAGTAGGCCCAGAAGGGCGTGTCTTCGCGCGTTGTGACCTTGTAGTGGGCGATCAGGAAGTCTTTGACATTGGTATAGGCGTCCAGCATGGCGCGATTGAAAGAGGTCCGCGCGCTGTCAGTAATAGTCCCTCTTGGGAAATAGAGCTGGAGCGTCGCGATGGCTTCCTGCACCAGCCAGATGGAGGTCGATTCCAGCGGCTCAAGAAAGCCTGAGGCCAGTCCCATGGCGATAACGTTGCGGTTCCACATCTGCTTTCGGTGGCCGGTCTGGAAGCGGATCACGCGCGGCTCGGCCTGCGCCTTGCCATCAAGGCGCTGCATCAGTAGCTCCGAGGCCGTTTCTTCGCTCAGATAGCTGTCGCAGAAGACATAGCCGTTGCCGGTGCGATGTTGCAGGGGGATGCGCCACTGCCAGCCGGCTTCGCGCGCCGTGGATGTGGTATAGGGCGTCAGCGGATCGACCTTATCGCACGGAACGGCCACGGCTCGGTTACACGGCAGCCATTTGGACCAGTCTTCATAACCGCTTTTGAGTGTCTGCTCGATCAACAGACCGCGAAAGCCCGAGCAGTCGATAAACAGGTCGCCCTCAATACGCTCACCGCTGGCCAGAACAACGGCGGTGACATCGCCATTGTCCGGGTTTTGCTGCACCTCGGTAATGCGGCCTTCTTTGCGTACCACCCCCCGTTGCACGCAGACATCACGCAGATAGCGTGCATAGAGCGAAGCGTCGAAGTGGAAGGCATAGTTGACGGCCGGGACGTTGGGACTGATCTCCTTCATGCGCCCGAAGCGGTTGGCGCGCGCCGCCAGAGTCTGAGGATTGAACAGGCCAAAATCCGCGGAGCCGCCGGCCTTATGATAGCGCATCCAGTAGTGGTTGAAGTTCAGCCCACCCATATCGACGCCATAGACGCCGAATGGATGGAAATAGTCACTGCCCGGTGCTGACCAGTCTTTAAAGCGAATGCCTAGTTTGAACGTGCCGTTGACCGCCTTCATGAAGGCGTTTTCGTCAAGGCCCAGCATCTCGTTGAACTGGATCATGGGGGGGATTGTTGCTTCGCCCACGCCAACCGTTCCGATTTCGTCCGACTCGACCAGAGTCACCGTATAGGGCAGGGCAGGGAAGCTCCGCCGTAGGGCCGCGGCGGCCATACAGCCGGCTGTTCCGCCGCCCACAATAACCAGCCTGTATATGCCTTTGACGTTCATGGGTTTATTTCCGACGCAATCGATCCTGCCTACTATGAGCCTTCGTATACATCGCTGTCAATCACTCGGTATATCGTATAACGTATTTGACATCGTAGCCGTTTCATGGCCTCCTCTCGTTGGCATTTGCTTGGCTGCCTTACGGGTTAAGAAGGGGAACGGGTAATAATGGAGCGGTGGGTAGGTCTGATCACGGGTTTCGCACTGCTCGGATGTCCGGTGGCGGAGGCGGCAGAGTCTGTCACTGTCACGGTGCCGGGTACGTCCATGCCCTGGAGCCAGAAGGCAAATCCAAACATCCCTTTCGGTCGCAATGACGGCACAAAGCCGGTCGAAGTGAAGGGCCTGAAGTTTGCGGTCGGACAAACCCTGCGGATTACGGCCATAGGTGGCACTTCGACCATTCCCGGTGGCCCGCAATTCGGCTCAGCCGGTCAGGACTCGTTTATTGCGACCGATCAGGTGGGTGGATCGGGTTCTATCTTTCCGGCGCGGTTCATTGATCCGGCGTCCTATCCCGTCCACCTCAATGCGTTGATCGGGGTGTTTACCGACGCCAAAGGTCATCTGATTGCCCGGCCATTTTCGGTAGGTGAGGCCTTCGAGGTCACCGTGCCGGCCAACGCTGAAAAGCTGCAGTTTGGTCTGAACGACGATATCTTTGCCGATAATGCCGGCGAACTAACCGTTACCGTTTCGATCGTCGAATGATTTCTATGGTCTAAGGAATTACTCATGTCTTTGCGTTCTTCGCGCCTCACCGCCTTTGCGTCGGTTGCGGCGCTTTGTGCTTTTGCCTTGCCGGTTGCGGCCTCTGCTCAGACGCTATCCCCCCTTACGGACCCAGCGGCCGTTAGTGAGGTCTTTGGTGTCCCTACAAGTGTGCGCGTTCAGGCGGAACGGTTTTCAGCGGCCAATGTCCGCGCGCTGATCACGGACCTCGATCTGCGGGCAAAGTTTACGAGCGACGGGCAGGGCGTAGTTTATCGCACCGGCGCAAAAGGGGCAGGGCGCATCTGGCGTGTGGATCTGAAAACGTCGGGCGTCAGCGAACTGGTCACTGAATCCACGTTGACAGCCCTTCTGGCGGCGCAGGGTCTAAAGACTGACGGCGGCTTCGAGGTTTCGCCCTCGCAATATGACAGGGACAAAGACATCCTGTCCTTTTATGCGGGCGGTCGCGAATGGCGTTATGAACGGATCACAGGCAAGCTTTCTGCCGCAGAGAAGGCCCCGGCAGAGACGGGCGTCCTTTCACCTGATGGCAAGTATCGGGTCATTTCACGCAACTACAATCTGTGGCTGGTTGAGGTGGCGACGGGCCGCGAGACCGCCCTGACCACGGATGGTGTTTATGATCGCCGCTATGGCCAGAACTATCCGCAACTGGGTGACATGGTGGCCGCCAATTCTGAGACGCCCGACATGCGCGTGTCGGTGCAGTGGTCAGGCGATTCCAAACGGCTTCTGACCTATCGTCTGGATCGCAACGGGAGCTATATCTGGCACGCGGTACAGCCCAATCCGCCGGGCAGCCGCTTCCCGCGTACCTTCAGCTATGTTTATCCAAACGCCGGGGCCACAGAGGTGCCGCAGATTCGTCCTGTGGTTGTAGATATCGCCGCCGCTCTTGAGGGCAAGCCGGCTCTTACCCTGCCGGACCTGCCCGCGCAGTCCTTGCTGTGGCCGGGGGACCCGAACCTGTGGTTCAACGAGGCCGGGAAGATTGTTTATGAGTGGCAGGCGCGCGGCTATAGCGAAGTCAATCTCTACGAAGCTGACCCGGTGACGGGCAAGGCGCAGGTGCGCGTGCGTGAGGCCCTGTCGCCAAACGTCTATGTGACGTCTACGGCTATGCGTGCAGCCCCCGAACTGGGCGGTTATTTGATCATTTCCGAGCGCAGCAACTGGGCGCAACTTTATTTCATCAAAGACGGTGACAATCCTTCCGGCGGCAAGGCCCTGACAAAGGGCGAGTGGGAGGTTACCGGCATTTCGCATGTGGCCAAGGGCGGGCCGATCCTGATCACGGGTATCGGTCGGGAAACGGGCATAAACCCTTATTTCCGCAGCCTGTACAAGGTCTCTCTTGAGGGTAAGATCGCCAATCTGACGCCGGAACCGCTGGATCACGACACAACCGTCTCCGAAGACGGACAGTGGGTCATCGATCGCATGTCCACCCCGTCTGAGCCCCCACGGACCGTTCTGCGTCGGTCGTCTGACGGTGTGATTGTCCTTGAGTTGGGCCGGGCAGATCACAGTGCCTTGCTGGCAGCGGGCTTCACCCTGCCCGAAGTGTTTGAAACGACGGCCGAAGACGGCAAGACCAAGCTTTATGGCACCATCTATCGCCCGGCCCATTTTGATCCGTCGAAATCCTATGCGGTGATCGAAAATGTCTATACCGGCCCGACGACCCACCGCTTTTCTGAAACCTATGGCGGCAATGTACCCACCAACATCGCTGCCCTGGCGCAGTTGGGGGCTATTGTCGTGACCATTGACGGGACGGGCACGTCTCAGCGCGGCAAGGCCTTTCGCATGCCCGCCTGGCAGAATCTGGGTGAGGTCGGCCTTGACGACCATATCCATGTTCTTAAGGCCATGAAGGCGAAATACCCCTATTTCGATCTGGATCGTGTCGGTGTCTATGGTGGCTCGGCCGGCGGCTATGACACAGCCCGCTTCGTTCTCAGACGTCCGGATTTTTACAAGGTTGGGGTGGCCTCTTCAGGCAATCACGATCTGAGGCTGGATAAGGCGTGGTGGCCGGAAACCACCATGGGCAATGCCGACGACGCCACCTGGGAGAAGAACTCCAATATCTCGATGGCGAGCAACCTGAAAGGCCATCTGATGCTGATTCATGGCGACATCGATGATAACGTGCCGGTGGCCGCCACCTTGCGTCTGTCGGCGGCGCTGACGGCGGCTGGCAAGCCGCACGATCTGGTTATCCTGCCCAACACACCTCACAATGTGAACCAGCCCTATTACTGGAACCGGTTGACCGGCTATTTCTATCAGCATCTGATTGACGCGAAGTAGGCGCAGCAGAGGCGCAGGCATCGTATCTGGCCCCTCGGTGTCATGAGGGGCCGCTTTCGTTTTCAGTGGACCTTCAGCAGAGCCGCGCCATGCGCGGGCAGAGTGTAGCTGTAGTCCGTTTCGGCGTGGGCCTGCGTGTGTGCCCAGAGGTCGCGTACCTCTTTGGCGCCACCCACGCCGATCTCACTCCACGATCCGGTAATGGTGATGGGTTTATCAGAGCGGTTGAACAGCCCGACGGCGGTTGCGCCATCACTTAGCTTCTTGGTCCATATTTCGTGCGTTGCGTCCTTTTTCACCGGCAGGCCCTGCACCCCGGCTGTGTCCTGATCGACGGCGATGACATCGCGGTTGGTCAGGATGGCCACGGTGTCCGGCGTCATGGTCCGCACGTCATTGCCAAGGAGGAGCGGCGCTGCCATCAAGGCCCACAATGACATGTGGGTTTTGTATTCGTCTGTGGTCATGCCACCATTTCCGACTTCGAGCATGTCCGGATCGTTCCAGCCATTGGGGCCGGTATGATTGGGTTTGCCGCTGGCATCAAAGCCGATCCACGCCATACGTGCGTAATTGTCCTCAATATCGCCCGTCGTGCGCCACAGGTGGCCGCCGACATCTCTGCCCCATGATCCGACATCGAAACGCCCGTACTGACACAGGCTGAAGACGATATCGTGGCCGGTTGCAGCCAGTGCTTCGCCCATCTGCTGATAGGAGGCGTAGACGGTTTCCCGGGTATGGTAAAAGGCCTCACCGGAGCAGAGATCGTATTTCAGGTAATCCATACCCCATTCAGCAAACGTCTTCGCATCCTGTTCGACATGGCCGTAAGAGCCTTCAAAACCGCCGCAGGTTTTCGGCCCCTGAGAAGAATAGATGCCGATTTTCAGCCCCTTGGAATGGACGTAGTCGGCCAGGGCCTTCATGTCGGGGAACTTGGCATTGGGCTGCAGCACGCCGTTGGCATCACGCTTCCCCTGCCAGCCGTCATCAATATTGACATAGACATAGCCGGCGTCCTTCAGCCCGCTGCTAACCAGTGCATCGGCGATTTCGCGCACGGTCTTATCATCAATCTCTGTGTTGAACCTGTTCCAAGAGTTCCAGCCCATAGGCGGGGTAAGGGCCAGCGCTTTTTGAGCGACGACCCGATAGGGCGGCAGTGGATAGGTGGGGAAATCGAGGGCTTTCAGTTCGGTCTTTGTGGCCTTGTGCGCGGTGATATCAAAGCTCTGATACCAGAGGGTTCCCTTCATGCGCAGGACTTTGTCGTCCGCCGTGATGACAATATCCGAAGGGGTGAGGCGGGGATTGCCGTTGTTGATTTTGAAGACGAGCGTATCGCCTGCGGCCCGCAGATCCTGCATCGGCAGGTCGCCATACCAGCGTGAGGTAATGACGCCGCTGAGTGTGCCGCTCGTCCTATTGATGACGACACGGGTGAAGTCAGGATAGTCGGGGGAACCGTCAAAGACCCAGCCACCTTCTGGTGGTTTTGCCTTCGCGCCATAGGCCGGAAACAGCACGCTGAGCGCCAGCGTCAGGCTTAAAAATCGTTTGCGCATTGCACACGCTCCGTTGGCAGCTTAACAAGATAATTTCGTAATCGGACAGTTCATGGTCACGGCCCGCCGCAAGGGGGAGAACTGGTACATAGGGCCATGAGCAATAAAGAGGGCCGCACCGTAAGCGTCCCGCTGGATTTCCTCAAAGAGGGCGTCTGTCAGGCCCGGCTGTGGTAGGATGGGACGTTCCCGACGCAACTTGTGACGTCTGAGGTCAAAACCAATCGCGTCCAATCCCTTACGCTGACTTTGGCCCCATCGCCCGTCCAGAGTGGCGAAGGCCGTGTTGCGATTGGAGGGCTTGGGATCGGAATGATGACGTTCTACGGCGATCAGGGTTCCGGGCCCGGCCTGCCGACGGCGGTTTTGCATGATTACGGTCCCCCCCGATCAGAACCGCCTACCATCGAGCGTCCACCGCATGTCAAATTTACGGTGGGCGCTCTTTCACTTTGTGCTCCGCCTATAGCCACCCAGCCCCCCGCCCTGTTGAAGAGAGTAGGGGCAAAGTGCAGTGAGTTGTTTGGGGGGGGCGCTTACGCCGCCTTGTTGATGCTCAGCGACGGGCGCGAGGCGGCGGCGTCTTCGACCATTTTGATGATCTGGGCGCGGCGCTCACCGATGAGCG